>NZ_JAZHOC010000028.1:0-3103 GCF_036553575.1 Methylobacter sp. Wu1
TGCCCATTTATTTAGGCTTTTTTGAATTTGTGCATAACGCCAGAAAACGCGGTAAAGCGTTATTAAGTTCACTGTTGGAACTGATTATCAGCTAACTCCCCGGAATCCATTATGAGCCCATACATATTGTGTATTTGATTCGGAATATATACGGTTAGCGAATCAACGCTTCTATCGCCCTGGCATGGAAATGCTGATTGAATCTGCAATGGAACCGGTCCCCAGATACAAAGAAAAACGCCGGCATGAACAAGACAAAGGAGATTCTCAATAGCTCGAAGAACGCGGTTCCGGAACGCCCTGAAGGATTGATGGATGCGTGCCCCGGCCAGATCAGGAAGCTGGACGGCGTGAATGCCGTCTTGAAGCCGAAGCCGCCCAAGGACAAGGTTGGCTTGCCGAGCTCGGTATTTGCCATCCAGATCTCAGGCGGCGCGGCCGAACAGTGCTGTTTTATGATGGATTATCATGGCGAAGCAGTCATCGTGGATAAACTGCACAACGTGAGATGCCCGCTGTCGCAGGCTCATCGCAAGAACTCATTAATGCAGCCCAACAAATAAGCCGACTTAGAATCCGATTATGAATAGAGTGTCATTTTTTTCTAAACTGGTCGTTGGCGTCATCGTATTGCTGGCATTGATCGTTTTGCATGTAATACCGCTTCCTATATTGGAAGTGCTGATTTTGTATGTGATGATTTTCCGGCCGCGCTGGTTTAAGAAACTGGTGGACCAGTTTTATGAACAATAAATTATTCTCCGATTTACAGCGAAACACCCCTTGATAAACCCGGGCTCTGTTTTAATCAGGCATTTTTGCCTTAAGGGCTGGCAGTGGGAATATTCAATGTTATTCATATCCGTTTATCATGCGTAAAACGCAGGTTATAAAGCAAATATCACAAAATCATCAGCATTTCCTGATAAGTTTCCCTTTCAGATTTATTTTTAAATTAAGTTTAAGGAGTTGACCATGGAAACGGTATTTCGCTTGCAGCCCGAAACCGAATTCCACACCGACGAGAAATGTTACATTATCGAGATGCTCAACACGCCTGGCGATGAAACCTGCTCAATTGCCCGCGCCCGCGTCGAGCCCGGTGTTACAACCTGCTTACATGCCGTTCGCGGTACGGTAGAGCGCTATGTCATTCTTGAAGGCGAAGGGGAAGTGGAAATCGATGGTGCTCCGTTTGTAAAAGTTCGCCCTCTTGATGTAGTGCATATTCCTGCAGGGATTTCTCAACGCATCAGGAACACAGGGCAAACCGATCTTGTGTTTCTTGCAATTTGTACGCCGCGATTCAAGCAAGACGCTTATGTGGATCTGGAAAATTCCACTGTTGGCTGACCGAGAAAATCCAGTCAAAAACAGCCATTGACTCCTGTGGGATGTGACCTGATATCAGAAATGGCCTCCAAAATCTGGACAGTAGCTTAAGTGATAAAACTGCCCTATTGTGATATCAAAACCTGAGTAAAAAACAATAAACAAGGCCAATGTGCTTAGCTGCGCACTATCCGAAAAATGACCAGCCTGCCAGGCGAGGGCGAGCGATATATCTATTATATTCCAATGGCCAAAGGCTTTCTCTCTATCCGGTCGAGGTAATGGATTGGTATAAAGGCATTGAGCTGGCGCCTGTCGAACGCACTGGACACCCGCTTTTGCGTAGAAGACTTGGAAGAAGCGATTATTCGTACCGCGCCAATGCTCTAGATTTTTTCAAATAACGAGATTCATGCACGTTAAGTGATGGGGTAATTACCGTACAATTACTAATGAAAAAACCTTTGTAGCATAAACGGAAAACCTAATTACCCTGATCAAACTGCGAAAGCGGTCATCATTCCATGGAATAAATTGGTTGACCGGATAACAACGTTGTCAAAATCAATAAGGAAGTCAACATGTCCAACACTCTCGCGTATCCGATGAAGCAGTTTCAACTCCCTAACGGCATGCGTTTCTGGAACGCTCCGGAATCAGGCAAGGAGACCAAATTCATTTACAGGGAGATCTTCGAAGAGCGCTGCTACGAGAGGCACGGCGTGACCATCGCTGATGGCGACGTCGTGTTCGACGTGGGAGCCAATATCGGCATGTTTGCCCGCTCATTGATGGACCGTTTCCACGATCTGCAGCTCTACTGTTTCGAGCCTGTACCGAATACGCGATCCTGCCTCGAACGGAATATCGCCGAATGTCCCGATAGACCGGGGCACCTGGTTACAGTCCTGGATGTTGCCGTTGGCGCGAAGGAATATCAGACGACGATCGACTTCTTCCCCTCCGCACCGGGCAACTCCACGTTATATCCTGAAGAGAAAAAGCAAGAATTCAACGATATCGCTGATGAGCTCCGCATCGCTGATCTCTGGAAAGCCAAAAAAGGCGCTGCTCTCCTTGCGTTTCTGCTTTATCCGTTCCGGCGATGGCTGCTCCGTCGAATATCCAAGAAGTTTTTGGGGGAGGCAAAGCCGATACCGTGCCAGGTGCGGACGATCAGCAATGTAATCCGTGAGCGGGGCGTGCAGCACATTGACCTGCTGAAGGTGGATGTCGAAGGCGCCGAACTGGATGCGCTTGCCGGGATCGAGGACGAGCACTGGCCATTGATCCGTCAGCTTGCTGTGGAGGTGTCGCCGGCAAACAAGCATCACATAGCTATGCTCTCGAATCGCCTGCGATCACTTGCCTTCTCGCGAATCGTTGTGGAGAACATGCTCGGAGGCGACGACGATCTCAGCTTGCCGGGGCCTTGTACGGTTTATGCCGTGCGATAAGCGTGAGTGCTCAGCTGGGTTGAACGGGCAAAGGCCGTTCAGAAGCTCGAAGACTGAAAAATTACGTTCGCTATTGATGCGTCTCTGAACGAGGGCTGCTCTACGTCCAGATTAAGCATTAGCAAGTAATCCAGAGCAGCATAGGGGCATCGGGGGAAGTAGTAGCACCGATAATTTGTAGTAATTGAAACTTAACCTCATTGATTTTTTCAATAGGCAAAATTTTATATTTCCTGCTGCCCTTTCCTGTCGCCTTGCTATCTCTAAGTCTCATGAGCATGTATATGAAATACTACGACATCGGAGTTAATATG
>NZ_JAZHOC010000005.1:0-9649 GCF_036553575.1 Methylobacter sp. Wu1
CCCATTTATTTAGGCTTTTTTGAATTTGTGCATAACGCCAGAAAACGCGGTAAAGCGTTATTAAGTTCACTGTTGGAACTGATTATCAGCTAACTCCCCGGAATCCATTATGAGCCAAATCTGTTTGCTTTAATTAGTATCAAGTTATTGCAAATTATAATCTGCCAGGACTAATATATAAACATCTATTTAATTGTTAATATCAATGACTCACTCAACGATCGATCACAATGTCGCCGAACTCGCTGACCTGTTCCGCCTGCTGGGCGATACAACCCGCTTACGGATTCTCTTGTCCTGCTTGGATGAGCCTATCGCCGTGAGCGATATCGCCAACAAGCTCAATCTAAGCCAACCGCTGGTCAGTCACCACCTGCGACTGTTACGGGCAACCCACATCGTAAAAGCCAACCGCCAGGGCAGACAGATGTTTTATGTGGCTGCCGATCAACACATTTCAGGGATGCTGTCCAACCTGCTGGAACACATTAATGAACCTTATCCGGAGGCAGACTGATGATCCATCATACGCACGATCATGACGCTATGCATAAGCATGGCGGCCATGCGCATGGCGTGGGCCACCACCATAAACACAACCATTCAAACGATTATGGCAAGGCCTTCATCCTCGCCATCTTGCTGAACTCGATCTTTGTCGTGGCCGAGTTCGCTTATGGCTTCATCGCCAACTCGACCGCTTTAATGGCCGATGCCGGGCATAATTTATCCGACGTGCTGGGCCTGTTGCTGGCTTGGGGGGCTGCGTTACTGTCGAAGAAAGCGCCGAATGCCCGCTACACTTATGGCCTACGCAGCAGTTCAATTCTGGCGGCGCTGACGAATGCCATGCTCCTGTTGATGGCCTCCGGAGGCATTGCCTTGGAAGCCATCCAGCGCTTCTCGACGCCGCCGGCGGTGGCCGAATTGATCGTGGCCCAGGTAGCGGGCGCTGGCATCGTCATCAATGGGCTGTCTGCATGGCTGTTTGTCAAAGGCAGCAAGAGTGATCTGAATATTCGCGGCGCCTATCTGCACATGGCCGCCGATGCCGCCGTCTCTCTCGGCGTAGTATTAGCCGGGATCGCGATGCTATTCACGGGCTGGTATTGGCTCGATCCGGCCATCAGCCTGGTCATTGTCGCCGTGATCCTGGTCAGCACCTGGGACCTGCTGCGCGAGTCGATGCAACTGGCGCTGTCTGCCGTGCCGCAGCATATCGACGTGGCCGCCGTAGCCGACTACTTGCTGCAGCATCCTGCCGTAGCCGAGATCCACGATCTGCACATCTGGGGCATGAGTACCACGGACAGCGCCTTGACCGTCCACCTGATCATGCCGGATGGCTACCCCGGCGATGCCTTTATGGACGATCTTGCGCAGACGCTCAAGACCCGTTTCTCGATTGCCCATAGTACTCTGCAGGTGGAACAAGGTACGACTGAACATGCTTGCTTCTTAGCCCCTGCCCCAAAGTCTGATTGAAAACCGTTGACAGCGCTGCCAACGGCTCTACCGCACTACTCTGAATTTCAAGCATATTTGATAAGGGCTAGCGGGAGCATTTGAACAGGAAATTTGTCTTATTCACCCAAAGCATAGGTCTCTGTTCAAATGCTCCTGCTAATCGAAATTAAGCGATGGCCCAGTGCGGCACCGTGTTAGGCTTACTGCGCCGCTTGCTATCCGTGGATCAGCATGTAGCCCGCAATACCCACCAGCAAAACCGCCACGAATCGTTGAAAGATCGCCTGTGGCATACGCTCAATAAAGCGCTTGGCCGACCAGGTTCCGAGAATCATCGCGCTGCCCATCAGTGCGGCCAGAAGCCAGAATTCCCGATCCAGTGCGATGTAGTGCTGGTAAACCACCGCCTTGACGCCATGCATCGCCAAAGCAGTTGTGGCTTCGCTGGCGATGTAGGCAACAGGAGGCAAACCGAGCGAAAGAAAGAAGGCCGCCCCAAGCGGCCCAGCGCTGCCCACCAATCCCGACAGGAAGCCGACCATGCCGCCTCCCATCACCAATGAGGCAGAGCTAGCCTTGAGCTTTAACACGCCGAAATACTTCAGCGCCACAAATGCCAGGAGAGCGGCCCCAATCGCACGCGTCACCACATCCTTCGGCAGTTGAACGAAGGATGCGGCTCCCAATAAGCTGAACGGGATAGCCCCGAGCAGAAAAAGCGCTACCGGCCGCCAATGAATCTGCCTGAAACCGAAACCGACCCTGGAGAGATTGCCAATCAGTTGCGCAATGGTCAACAACGGGATAGCGTGTACTACGCCCACCATGGCTACCAGCAACGGTAGCAGCAAGAGGGCGCCGCCGAAGCCTGCGGCGCCTGAAATCGCCGCTGCGGCAAATGCGGCGAGAAATAGCAATATGAGATCGAGCATCGGGTTTTATGAGCGCTGAAGCAGGTGCCGTTCAGCTGTTACAATAGCCTTTATATCATGCGTCAGGAACATGGCTTAAAGCGGGCCAGCTGACGATGTGAAGCAAGTGCAATTGCTGAGTCAGCTTATCGATCACGCTTGCCATCTGGCTCGGCTCACCGTAAAACTCCACGACCAGCGGCAAATCGAGCGACAGATCGACCAGCGAGGCGGTACGCATGACGCCATCCGGCCCGAAGCCGGCGATGCCCTGGAAGACGGTCGCCCCCATGACCCTGCCATCGTCATGAAGCAACTTCATGACCTTCTTCTGTTGATGTTCGCCTTCGCGCAGGTAGATGCGCGCTACCGTGACAGATTGAGTTGCCATAACCAATTCCCCATTAATAGACCTAACCAGACCGCCGCCACGCCGAACAAGGCATTGATGACGAAGAGACTTAACAGCCCCTGAAATTCCAAACGGATTTCAGGCAGCTTGAATGCCAGCCAGAGCGTTGACGAAACCGTCAGCACCCCAAGGATCAGAATCAGGCTGACTGCCCGCAGCTCCAGCGTCAGATTCATGCGATGGAACAGGTATTCCGCCAGCACCGTCAGCAAAAAAGCCGCGAGCATGCCCAAGCCCAGATGACGATAAAGGAATCCGTGGCCTAACCACGAATAGGCCTCGCCGGCGAACAGCTGCCGTCCCAGTATCAGCCCGATCCATACCGCCGTCAAACAGAGCACCACGCTGAGCAAGACATTCAATCCCGCCTTGAGCAGGCCGCCTTCCTCGAACAAATAAACAGTCTCCAGGGCAAATGTGGAGAAGGTCGTGTAGGCGCCCAGAAAACCGACCAGGATGGCCGCCCGGTATTCGACGGCCAGGGCAAAGCGTTGCAGCATGAGCGCCGTCAGAAAGCCCATCAGAAACGAGCCGGACACATTGACAAACAGCGTTCCGTGCGGGAAGTTACGCCCCAGCCAGGCATAGATGCCGTTAGCGACAAGAAAGCGCGTCACTGCGCCGACAGAGCCGCCCAGGGCGATTGCGATCAATTGATTCATAAGTAACTATTTACCCTCAATAACACGCTCGAAACCTGTTTAGTTCAAAGACTTTAATACCAGCACGGCGCCGGACAGCGCCAGAAAAACCGCGAAGATACGCTGGTACTTCTCCCGATCAATCTGGCTGTAAAGCATTTCATCGCTCAGCATAAAGACCAGCGCCCCGACGACCATATAAATGCCCGTGTCGGCCAGCGACACGTCAATTTGCTGACGGCTGAAAAAACCCAGCGTCAACAACTGGACCACGGCAAAGGTGCCATAGGACGCCGCCACCGTGACCCGTGCCACATCCTTTTCATAGTGCTTGTGATGCACCAGGGCGGTCAACAGGGAGCCGCCCAGGTTGCTCACGCCATGCACGATGCCCATGAGCAGGAAATAGGTCTTTTCAAACGCCATCATCCGGTCGATGAGCCGGGCAACCGTGGCCGAAAACTCCTTAAAGGCGATGAATAATAAAAACAAACCAATCAATAAGCTGATATTGATCCGCACATGGGTCACCAGAAACAAAAATACCGCGATCAGCGGCAGCGTCAGCATCAGGATGTTACGGTAGAAGGCAAAATCGATATGGGTGTGATGCTTGAGGATTTGCAGCAGGTTGATGGCGACCGAAATCGGCAGCAGGACGATCAGTACATCCACGAACTCGTAGCCGAACAGCAGCAGCAAAGGCGTGCCGAACAGCAAAACGCCCGCCCCGAAGACGGACTGGATAATCGATGTGACGGCCACGGTGAGCATAATTTCAACTGACATGAGATTTCCGGATAATAATTAAAGTGAAGTCATAGTTTGACCAAGCTATTTGAAAAGCCATGCGACAGCCGGCGTCAGCGCTACGCTGGCTGAGCGTCTGCCACAAACGGATTTTCTAGCCGATGGTCTTTTATTAAAAAATAAGTAAGCTTACCACACTAAGGTAGATCAAGAGGCTGAGCAAGTCCTGAACAATCGTGGCCACCGGGCCGCTGCCGTAGGCAGGATCTCGCCCCAGCCGGGACAGGATCGAGGGCAGCAGCAGCCCGATGCTGGTGGCAACGCTGCTGGCGCAAATCAGGGCCACTGACACAGAAAACGCCATGGACGCATTGAAAATCAGCCAAATGAACGGAAAAACGACAAGCGCCAAGGCGATGCCCAGATAAAGGCCAGTCTTGAGTTCTCCCTTCAGCAGCTGAGGGATCGGCGTATTGCTGAACGAGAGTCCCCGCACGGCAATCGCTTCCGATTGCGTGCCGATAGCATCGGCCAGATACACGATGCCGGGAATGAAAAAGGCGACCGCGACATCCGCCCTCAGTGTGCTTTCAAAGGTCGCCATGAGGCCGGCCGCCAGCATGCAGCCCACCGTACCCACCATCAACCAGGGCAAACGGTTCATCATGCGGCGGAGCGGGTCGCCCTCGATGGCAGACAGCGCTTGATCCGAATGGCGCCATATCCCGACCAAGCGATCCATGTCCTCGATATGCTCCTTGCGCATGATTTTGAATACCGTGTGCGCGGGCACGGCGCCGAGCAGGCGCCCCTGCTCGTCCACCACCGGCACGGCAGGTATCTGATGGGTTAACGCCACCTCGGCCACTAATTCCGGATCGTCAGCCAGGGTGACGCTGGCGACAGCCCGGTTCATCAGTTCATCGATGGCCGTCTGGGGCCTGGCCACCAGGAGCTTGGATAAAAGCACCACCCCCAGCAGCCTTTGTTCGGCATCGGTGACAAACAGCAATTCAACGGCATCGAAAACATCAGACAGGCGAGCCAGCCGCTGGCTGACTTCCGAGACGGTTTCCCTCCCTTGCGCGGTCGGTACCGAGCTGTGCATGTAATTTTCAGCGCGGTCAACGGCCTTGTTCGCCCTCGTCACAGGCTGGGGTGGTTGACTGATTTCCTGGACTATGGCTTCGGTCTTTTCCCGTAAGAGGATCATCGCCTCCGAGAGTAGGGCCTGAAACCGCTGCGCCGCAGGTATCGCCTGCGCTTGCAGAACCTTGCCGATTTTGTCCATGATCTCTGCAATGTTCTTTAACTGTATTAACTTTAGGATCAACTTGAGGACTGCCGCCATGTCATTCACCTTTTTCTGATGGGGATAAGCAGGATCAACGCCTTATATCACTTGCAGACGGGCAGGAGGGCGTTCACCGCTCAATTGGCAGGCCTGACAAGTTACGATCTAGCTCAGCATCGTTTATCTATTAGATGACCTTATAGAGCCGCCGGTTCATGTATTTGACTGGCCGCTGTTTGCAGTTAGATCTGTTCCCCTATCTTTGAAAAATGGCCAATTCGCTTGCCCCATATCGCTATTGTTCCGTATTGGCATACTCAAACGGAACAGTGGCATGAGACATTTAAAGTGCCTCATTAGGATTGTTTTGAACCTTAATTTGAGCTGAAAATGGGATAATTGCGAGCCGCTACAATTAGCGGGCAGCGCGGCACTATTAGCCGGATGGACTCGGGCGACCTTGCCTGGCTTGTCTTTTATTCATAACCGACATGCCAATACAAAATGTCTTTTATGCCGTTGCCCAAAGCTATGAGCCAACGTAATGCCCTGGCGGCCGGAATTCATCATGCCGGCCAATCAGCATTGTTGGATTACGCTCTGATGTTACGCACGAATCGATCTCTGTGCTGTCTTAGTTTTACTGCGATACCGTGTAGGGGCGAATTCATTTATGCCCTTTGCGGGTATTCGCACTACAGAGGCCGGTACACGGGCGTTTTGTCCCGGGCCGAATGAATTCGACCCGGCAACGGCGTGACATCAGTTACTCTATTTTTTCCGCTCTTTTTTCCTTTGACCAATGATCAGAAAATCAGCCTTATCCAGTCAAAAACAAACTTGCAATAGAGCCAGTAATTAAATATCCTGACTAAAAAAGTAGGTTAATAAGCCGCAATTACATTAACGCCAACAGCTACCGCCGGCAGATGCTCTCCCATAAATGCACATGACTTTGGGCCATTGCAGCGGTTATGCTAATTTGTATATTTTTAGGCGGCTATTACTTTTGAGCCAATCATGAGGCATCGATTTTGAAAACATTACCCGGCCTTGCAATAGACGCTGCGACCTTCGCTCTATGTTCTAGCCAACCTTATAACCTGTTGGCATTTATGCTCGACAGGAAATGCTGCCCCGTATGAAGTTTCTGATAAGACGATTTGCACTTATACTGGCTTTTGCCATCCTGGGACTGCCCAGTCTCGCAGGCGCCGGGCAAAAGCAATCCCTGCGCGTTGGTTCCGAAATCAGCTTTCCGCCCTATGCCGATGTTGATGCTCAGGGCGAACCGACCGGTTTCTCTGTCGAGCTGTTTGCCAAGGTTGCAGAAGTCATGGATATTCCCGTCACCTTCCAGCCAGGCAACTGGAATACGGTCTGGCAAAAACTGAAAACGGGCCAGATAGATGCCCTGCCACTGGTGGCGCACCTGCCGGAACGCGAAAGCCAGGTGGAGTTCACTGAACCGCACACGATCGGCTATGATAGTTTTTTCGTCCGCAAGGGAGATGCGCCCATCAAGTTTATTGAACAGGCCCGAGCCCTAAGCATTATCGTGCTGCGCTCGGATGCCTCTCACGACGCGCTTGCCAACCGCGATTTTAATCAGCAGTTGGTACTCGTCGATAATCTGGCCGACGGCTTTCGCCTGCTGGCTTCAGGCCAGCATGACGCATTGCTGGGGCCGTTGCTGCAAGGCAGTGCGCTGCTGCATAAAATCGGTCTGGAGAAGATAGTCGCGCCCGGCCCGCTGCTCAAGGAATATCGGCGGGAATTCTGTTTCGCCGTACGCAAAGGTGACACTGAACTGCGCGATCGTCTCAACCAGGGGCTCGCCATCGTCAAGGCCAACGGTGAGTACGACCGGCTCTACAGAAAGTGGCTCGATATCGACACGTCCTTCTCGTTTCCGGTCAAGTACGTTGTTTGGGGTGCAGGGATCGCTGCCGGCCTTTTGGCGCTCATGGGCCTGTGGACCTGGCAACTGCGCCGCCAGGTGGCACTGCACACTGCCGAGCTGGCCCAAGCCTATACAGCCGTACAAGCCGAACGTCAGCGGCTGCATGACCTGTTGCAGGCGCTTCCGGCTTATGTAGTGCTACTGACTCAGGATTACAAGGTAGCCTTCGCCAACCGTTTTTTCGAACAGCGCTACGGCGATGCCCGCGGGCGGGCCTGCTATGAATATTTGTTCAACCGCTGCGAGCCCTGCGAAAAATGTGACACCTTCAAGGTAATGAAAACCAATGCGCCGCTGGAATGGCTCTGGACCGGCCCGGACGGCCATGTTTACGAAATCCATGACTTTCCTTTCGCCGATACCGACGGCTCGCCGATGATCCTGGAAGTTGGCATCGACATCACTGAAATGAAGCGGGCCAAACAGGCGCTACGCGAAGCCAACGCATTACTGGAGCAGCGCGTGGCCGAACGTACGGCCGAACTGGAGGCAGCGAGACAGGAAGCCGTACAGGCCCGCGATCTGCTGCGGGTGAGCATGGATAATTCGCCGGCGCTGATGTCTTATGTCGACAAGGAATGCCGATACCGTCGCGCTAACAAGAATTACGAACTGTGGCTCGGCTATAACCCTGAACAGATGTATGGCCGCCATGTGCGCGATATTCTTGGCGAGCCCGCCTGGCAGACTCTCAGCCCCTACCTCGAGCGGGCTCTGGCCGGCGAGCAGGTCGATTTCGAGCTTCAGGCCCCTTACCTCAATGAAGACCGCTGGGTCCATACGACATACGCCCCGGACGTCGACGCCGAGGGACAGGTGCGCGGCATCGTAGTCCATGCGCTTGATATCAGCGAGCGCAAACGAGCCGAAGAGGCTCTGAAAGAGATCGCCCGCCGCAAGGATGAATTCCTGGCCATGCTGGCCCACGAGCTGCGCAATCCGCTGGCGCCGATCAGTAACGCCGCGCAGATCCTGAAACGTCCGGATCTGGACGAAACGCGGCAGGCCTGGTGCCGAGACGTTATTAATCGTCAGGTCGAGCATCTGGTCCGGCTGGTGGACGACCTGCTGGATGTGTCGCGCATCAGCCGCGGCAAGATCGAGCTCAAGAAAGAAATTCTCGAAGTGTCGGCTATCGTGCAGCGGGCAATAGAAACCAGCCAGCCGTTGATCGATGCCCGCCGCCACGAATTCACGGTACAGCTGCCGCCTGAACCGGTCTACGTGGAAGGCGATCTGGTCCGATTGTCGCAAGTCGTGTCGAACCTGCTCAACAATGCGGCCAAGTACACCGATGAAGGCGGCCGCATCAAGCTGACCGTTGAGCCAGCGGACGGTGAAGTATTCATCCGCGTCCGAGACAACGGCCGGGGCATCGAGCCTTCGGCACTGCCCTGCCTGTTTCAATTGTTCTACCAGGTAGACCGCACCATCGACCGCGCCGAGGGCGGTTTGGGCATTGGGCTTGCGCTCGTCAAGAGCCTGGTGGCGATGCACGGCGGTGAGGTATGGGCCAGCAGCGAAGGCCGCGGCAAAGGCAGTGAATTCGCCATTCATCTCCCTTGCCTGCGGAAATCAACAGTCACTCCGGTTTCCTGTCAGACAAACGCCAAGCCGGATGAAGGCCCGCTCCGCGTTCTGGTAGTCGACGACAACCGCGATGCCGCCCAGAGTCTGTCTGTGCTGCTGACCAGTGAAGGGCACGAGGTATTGCTGGCCTATGACGGCTACACGGCATTGGAAATTGCACAGGCTGAACGGCCGCAAGTCGCGCTGCTCGACATCGGCCTGCCCGGCATGGATGGCTACGCGGTCGCGCGGGCGCTCAGGCAAGATCCCGCCCTGAAAAGGATGCATCTGATCGCCCTGAGCGGTTACGGACGGGAAGTGGATCGTGAAACGGCGAGGACTGCCGGCTTCAACAGCTATCTGACCAAACCGGTCGACTTTGACGAACTGCTGTGCGCCTTGGCGCGGCAGCCCAGTGCTATAGCGCACTAATCCGTAATGATTTTCAATCCTTGAAGATCATTACGACTCTTAATTTTTAATTTTTGACGAAGAAGCGATCGAAATCGGCCTATTGATTTACGGGTAATGGGTCAAATATGTGATTTGCTCATATAATATGGAGCATGACCTGTTATCAAGAAATTACCTGCCCGGATTGTGGCAGCAACCAAATTATGAAGTCCGGCCGTAGTGCATCGG
>NZ_JAZHOC010000002.1:0-4341 GCF_036553575.1 Methylobacter sp. Wu1
TGATCGTCGAAGGCTTCAACAACAACGACATCCGGCCGTCCAGCCATGTCGGCCTGACGCCGCAGCTGGTGGAATTTGACGCCCTGCGCAGTGCCGGCCTGAGCATAGGCCAGAACTGGACTCTGCCGGGCGGCAATCTGGTCACCGCCGCCCCCAATGGAGTGGCCAGCTATAAATGGTACGCCGGTCGAATGACGAGCAGGCCCTACCCTGACGCCAATTCGAAACTGAAGAAGCTTTATGCCGAACCGGTGGAATACGGCGCCGTCAACCTGATGCCGTCGGACCGCATGAAGCAGATCAGCAAGGGCGCCATCGGGGCGTTGATCATCGAGCCGCAAGGCGCGAAGTGGCAGGAAGACGCCAACATGCGCGCCTCGGCCACGGTCATGCTGACCAACGGCAAGTTCTTCCGGGAACACGTGCTGCTGTTCCAGGACGACCTGAACCTGCAGCAAGACGGCGTGCCCGTGCCTAATCTTGCCGGTATTGAGGATCCCGAAGACACCGCTCAGAAAGGCTTCAACTACAGGACCGAACCGCTATGGGCGCGCATGGGCTTTGCGGCGGATACCCCGCTGGAAATAACACGCACCTTTGACTTCACCAATGTGCTGACGGGCGCAGCGGAAACACCGACTTTCCTGGCCAAAGCCGGCGAGCCGGTCCGGATGCGCGTGCTGCAGGCCGGCGGTCATGCCCGTAACCATGTCTTCCAGCAGCATGGGCACATCTGGCTGGAGGAACCGTTCACCAACGGCTCGACGGTGATCGGCACCAACAGCTTCTCGGAATGGCACGGCTCCCAAGCCGGCATCGGGCCGGGCAGCCATTTCAACTTCCTGCTGGCCAATGGTGCCGGCGGTGTCTTCGCAACGCCCGGCGATTACCTCTACCGGGATCAGGCATCGTTCACGTTTGACGGCGGAATGTGGGGCAAATTACGAGTGCAATAGCATCTCGTAAGGCGTATCGGAGTGCAGCCGCAAGCCGGCTGCACTCTTTTTATCGTTATCGGATACTCGATAAAACAGGGATATGACTATGAGAACACCCAATTACAGAAATTCAGCATTATGCTTCATCGTATTGACCGGCCTTTTCTTCGTATTCAGCGATCAGCTGTCGGCATTGTTCAAGAATAATCCGTCAGACAACGAAGTGATCAAGGAAGGCTTGTCCATCGCCTTGGCCATCGATCCGGTCCAGGCCGACAAGATCGCGGCCTCTGCTCTGCACGAGGGCCAGCCGGCGCGCCTGCAATTCACGGTCCGGGATACGTCCAGCAAGGAACCGGTCAAGGGTCTGCACCCGGCCGTCTGGCTGGACCGCCAGAACCCGCAGGAACAGAACCTGTCATGCAAGGACCGCATCAATTCCTATCTGCAAAGCAAACTGGCTTTTCAGCCCGATATCAACCTCAATTCCTATTTCGTGCTGGCGCTGAACAACAAGGCCAGCATTTCCGTCATCGATCCGATGAACGGCTTCGGCGGCAGCAAGATGATCACGCGTATCCGGCTGAACAGCCCCGGCGTGGACTGGGCCTTGAGCAAGGATAATAAAAAGCTCTATGTGGCTACGCCGTTAAGCCGCGAAGTAGCTGTCATCGATACCGGAACCTGGCAGGTAAAGACTTTTCTGTCGTTTGCAGCCTCACCCACCCGGCTGGCCTTGCAGCCGGACGGCCACTATTTGTGGGTGGGACTCGAAACGACCGATAACAAGTCCTCAGCCGATGTCAGCGCCGTCGATACCGAAAAAAACCAGGTGGCCGCCTCGATCGCCACCGGCAAGGGCGGCCATGAGTTTGCCTTCAGCGCCGACAGCCGCATGGCTTACGTCAGCAATGCCGACAACCAGACGGTGGCCGTCATCGATACCGCCAAGCTGGCCAACCATAATGCCGTCAAAAGCATGGCCCGGCCCGTGGCGCTGGCTTTCTCGACGTTGAGCAAGACCCTGTACGCAGCCACCGAAAGCGGCCGCCTGCTGGTCATCGATGCCGAAGGCCAGGCCGGCGCGCCCATCGAGACCGGCTCGCCGCTGAAAGCATTGCGCTTCAGCCCCGACGGCCGCTGGGGTTTCGCGCTCAGCCAGAGAGACAACAAAGTGTTCATCATCGATGCTTCAGTGAACCGCTTGGCCCAGACCGTCGAAGCCGGCGCCGCGCCGGACCAGATAACGTTCACGGATCATTTCGCCTATGTCCGCTCGACCGCCAATGAAACCGTGAGCATGCTGCAGCTGGATGCGCTGGGCAAGAATGCGCCGGCAGCCGTGACGACCTTTCCGGGCGGTCAATCCGCACCGGGTTCATCCGGGCTGCTGTCGGCCGATGCCATTGTGCCGACGCCTGAGCGCAATGCCGTGGTGGTCGCCAATCCGGCCGACAAATCCGTGTATTACTACACGGAAGGCATGGCCGCGCCGATGGGCAATTTCGAGAACTTCGGCATGAATCCCATGGCGGTCATGATTGTAGATAAAAGTCTGCAGGAAACCGCGCCCGGCGTTTATACGGGCACCGCTCAGCTGCCGCCGGCCGGCCGTTACAGCGTCTCGGTCCTGCTCAACAATCCGACGGTCTACCACTGCTTCGCCGCCGACATCGCGCCGGACCCTGAACTGGCCAAATCAGACACCCAGCCGGTCAAGGTGGAGTATCTGCTGAACAGCAAGGAAGTGCCGGTCGGCGCACCGGTATCGATCCTGGTCAAAGTCAATCATGCGGAAAAAAATAATGTCAGCGACCTGCAACTGCTGATCTTCCGCATCCCCGGCCAGTGGCAGCAGCGGCTGCTGGCCAAACCGCTGGGCGACGGCCTGTATCAGGCGGACATCACGCCGACGGAAACGGGCGTCTATCAGGTATTCGCACAGTCGCCCTCGCTCAATTTCACCTTTGAACAACAGCCCATGCTGACGTTCCGCGCCATCCGGCCGGAAATCGCTACCGCTCAGGTCAAGGAGTTGGCGCCATGAATATCAAGTTCAGAACCGGAGTCATCATCACCCTGCTGATTACCGGCGTTCTTATCGCCGTTGTGCCGGACCCGGCGCCGAAGACGATAGAGTCTCCGGCCGCACTGCCGAATGCCGAACTGCAAGACCAGAACGGCGCCTCGGTCCGTTTTGCCAGCGATGTCGTCGGCAACCGGATCATGGCGCTCAATTTCATTTATACCGATTGCCAGACGGCCTGCCCGGTCGTCTCGGGCATTTTCTCCAAGCTGCAAAGCCGGCTCGGCGACAAATTGGCCAAGGACGTGCGCATGGTCTCGCTGAGTATCAACCCGGCTACGGATACGCCTGAACGGCTGAAAGCCTACGCGGAGCGCTTTCACGCCGCGCCCGAGTGGCTCTGGCTGACCGGAGAGAAGGCCCAGGTCGACGCCCTGCTCAAAAGCCTGGGCGTCTACAGCGCCGATGTCGCCAACCATGCGCCGGTCATTCTGGTCGGCGACCCGGTCCGCGGCGAATGGACGCGCTTCAATGGCCTGTCCAGCCCGGACACCATCGCTGCCCGAATCGATGAATTGCTGAATGCCCGCCATGGAAAATCCTGAGCGCGAGGTGTGGCTGCAGGGCCGAATTTTATTCGGCCCGAACATTCAGCTGGACGGGGCATGTTGCCCCGTTCAAAACGTTCAGGATTGGTTAAGTAGAGTCTCCAAGCTCAAGCATTGCTGAAACGTTAGGGCCGGGGTTGCAAACCCCGACCCGCTTGAGGTGGAGCCTCCAAGCTCAGGCATTGTAAAAAAAGTCAGGGCCAGGGCTACATTCTTCGGCCTGCTTGAGTGTAGTAAGGTAATGCAGGCGCAAATACTACCCATGCAGCCGTTCATAATTTCACACCCAGGACTTACGCAGTTTGCCTGTTCAACCGCCGAAACAAGTAGTTTTAAAACTTGTGGGGGCGACTTCGCCTAGAGCGCCTACTGTTGGTAGTCGCCTTTTATCTGAATGGGCGACTGAAGTCGCCCCCACAGACTTGCGTAAGTCCTGACACCTTAAGTTTACAAACAAGATTCTGTGGCGTGTCGTCATCCTTGAATGGCTGAAGCATCGCTATAGACTTTCCCGCCGCTGCCCGTTCACTTGCTTTTCAGGCTGAATCTCATCAAATCAGGTATTTCCTGAGCTAAAAATCAGGGTTTCACCCGATTTCCGCACTGTAGCTGTGCTTATAAAGTCAGATTGTCTTTAATAATCCTTATCGATTGCTGCGCAGGAAAACGGCTGGCTCAAGGTTACTTTCAGGCGGCAATCATTTCTTCAATTACTGTAGTGTGGAGATGTCATGAAAATTCGGCAAATCAGCGGCCGGTTGGAAACCGG
>NZ_JAZHOC010000017.1:0-4794 GCF_036553575.1 Methylobacter sp. Wu1
CCGGTTTCCAACCGGCCGCTGATTTGCCGAATTTTCATGACATCTCCACACTACAGTAATTGAAGAAATGATTGCCGCCTGAAAGTAACCTTGAGCCAGCCGTTTTCCTGCGCAGCAATACCTTAAAAAATTATTAAATAGTGGACTGCGGATTGACTTTATATGGTAGAGATACAGTATGAAAATCGGGTAATACCCTGATTTTTATCTAAGGGAGGACCTGATTGGTGAGATTCAGCCTGAAATGTAAGTGAACGGGTAGCGGCGGGAAAGCCTATAGCGCTGCTTCAGTCATTCAAGAATGACATTACGTCATGGATGCTTATAGTCTGTTGAGAATTTAATGATTGAACAGGTGATAAGTGGCTGATAGCAAGAAGGGGACGGAAAGCGGCTGTTTTTTAGTCTCCGCTTCCGTCCTGAATTGAATGTCGTGGCAGGCGACGAGAAAGCCGCCCAATCTTATACGAGCTTTACTTTAACCTGTCATCAGCGGTCATCAGACGCGCCGCCAATTTATGGTCAGAGAATTTTTCCAGGGCATGGCCGATTTGCAGGCATTTGCCGCCTTGCGCTTCATAATCCCGGCTGAAGTCATCGATGAATTCCATGACGGTATGATCGATCAGATAGCCGTTAGAAAAATCGAACACCAGCGTTTTGCCGCCTTCAAGTTCGGCCAGCGTCTTTTTTAACGGCAAAAAATTTGAAAACAGCGCCGAGCCCAATAATTTGACGACAATGGTTTGCCGGTCGGGCCGGTGAATTTCAAAATAAATGCGAAACATATTATCCAGCCAGACGCCGCGCATGACTTGAATCGCCAGCTTGGCGGCTATGCCCAGCGCCACGCCGATCAGCAAATCCGTCGCCAGCACGCCGACAATCGTGATGACGAACAGGAGCAACTGTTCTACTCCGACAGACAGCACATGCTGAAAAGTCTTGGGCGATGTCAGGCGATAGCCGGTATAGACCAGCAGCGCCGCTAGTGTCGCCAGCGGGATGCTATGGATGATGTGCGGGAACAGCAGGATGAACACCAGGAAAATCAAGCCGTGGAAGAAATTGGCCCAGCCGGTTCGAGCGCCGCTTTCGATATTGGCCGAGCTGCGCACGATCTCGGCGATCATCGGCAGGCCGCCCAGCAAGCCGGCGACCACATTGCCCATGCCGACGGCGGCCAGATCGCGGTCGAAATCGCTGGTGCGGTTATACGGGTCGAGCTTGTCCACGGCGCTGGCAACCAGCAAGGTTTCAAGGCTGCCTATCAGGCAGATGCCTATTACGGCTTCCCAGAATTCGACAGTCATGGCCTTGGAAAAGTCCGGGAAATAGAAGATGGAGGTAAACTGGTCGGGAATATCGACTAGAAATTGCGGCTGAATCAGATGTTCGTGATTGGCAAGATAGGCTTTGTCCAGAAAGAAAGCATGGATGTGCTCATGCTGCAGGCCGAAAAATTGCCCCAGGCCCATGCCGGTTATCAGCACGACCAGCGGCGCCGGTATTTTCTTTAAAACCGGATGCTTGAGCAGCGGCCAGACGATCAGAATCGCCAGTCCGCTCAGGCCGATAAAGGCAACTGCATGATTGGGGTAGAGCATGCTGTGCGGAATCTGGGCAATAGTCGAAAGAATACTGCCGAATTCCAGGTTGACGCCTAGCAGGACATGGCTTTGCTTGGCGATGATGATCAGGCCGATCGCGGCCAGCATGCCGTGCACGACGGAAGTCGGGAAAAACGAGCTCAACTGTCCGGCCCGATAGACGCCCAGCAGCACTTGCAGGACGCTGGCGATGACGATTGCGCCCAGCGTATAGCGGTAACCGGCCATCGCATCGCCTTCTCCCAGCGTCTGTACGGCGCTGTACAGCACTACGATCAAGCCGGCGGCAGGGCCGTTGATGGTCAGATGCGAACCATTGATCCGCGATACCAGAAGGCCGCCAACCATGGCGGAGATAATGCCGGCGGCCGGCGGAAAGCCGGAGGCCAGTGAAATGCCCAGACACAGCGGCAAGGCCAGTAAAAAAACCAGGAAACCGGCCGCCAGATCATGGCGCCAGTTTTCCGTTAAGCCTGCCAAACCGGTTTTAGGTAAACTTGGTTGCATAGGTTTATCCATCAATTTAGTCTTATTATCAAAGAATCGGCTTCCCAGGAATTCGGGACGCCGTAAACTCAAGTCGTTCTGCCATGAATGACGGGCTTGCGGTAGCTTTCGAAACCGATGCGCCTGTTCATCGGGCGGAATGGGCCGGATTATAGCCTATTACCGGTTTTGTCGAATGAATGGATAAGACGGCAATTGACTATAATATTGATTTTTTTGATCTGCATCTTTAGATTATCAGATAACGCCCTATAATAAAGCCGATATGACGGTCAAATAGTGAGGCATTTTATGGCAAACGTGGATTTTTTACATGAGGTTATTAATGACGAAGGCTATGTGGCCGCAAATTCGCTGGCCAAGGTTCTTCATATTACGCAACATGACCTTGCCGAGGTGACGGGACTATCGCGCGATTCCGTTTCCAAGAGTACCCGGGTCAAGAGCAAAGCGACACAGGCCCGGCTGCGGGATACCGTCGAAATCATCAATCGCGTAGCAGAATGGTCCGGCGGCGCCGGCCGCGCCTTTGCCTGGTTCCGCTCTCAGCCGCTGCCTTCGTTCGGCGATAAAACGGCCGAGGATCTCGTCAAGGAAGGCCGCGCCGCCGCCGTCAAAGCCTATCTCTCCCGCATCGCCGACGGCGGCTACGCTTGAAGCTCCCCACCAGTCGATTCACCGGCATAGTCTATCGCGCCCATCATCCCATGTGGGCTTACACGCCGCTCTCCGGGGAAGGCGCGAAAAGGCACGGCGGGCGCTTCAACCGGCCCGGCAACAGCGCACTTTACACCTCATTAGACCCGACCACCGCCTGGATGGAGGCGCAACAAGGTTTCCCGTTCAAGCCCCAGCCCATGACACTGGTGGCATACCGGGTTGACTGCGCCGATATCGCCGATCTGAACGACCACAAAATACAGCAGTTCATCAATTGCCCGCTAAACTGCGCTTGGGAGGATCTGGCCTTTCAAAACCTGGAGCCCCCGACCTGGCTGTTGGCCGACCGACTGCAGGCCTGCGGCATCGCCGGCATTCGGGTGCGCAGTTTTGCGCCCGGTTGTTCGGCGGATAACCATAACCTGGTACTGTGGCAATGGGCGGATGCAGAACCGCATTCGGTGCAGGTCATCGATGATTTGGGGCGTTTGCCGAAGACGCCGGATTCGTGGATGGGGAGTCAGGAAAACAATGGATAAGGACGGGAGTTATTCTGGGCAAAAACTGGTCAACAATAAAAATTGATTGATGACAGTATTGGAGGATTGTATGAAGGTCTTGAAATCGATTGCACTCGGGTTCTCAACCGTCTTATTTGCAGGGTGTGCTTCCGGCCCCGAGATTCGTGCCCATGACTGGGCCTATGAGGTACAGACAGCGGAATCCCGGGAGGCCCATCTGCGGTTAGCCGAGCATTATGAGGAAGTGGCCCGAATGATGGATGCTGATGCCGAAGAGGAGCGGCAGATGCTGACGCAGTACAGGTCCCGGCCTTATGTTTACGGCAAGCAGATTTTGGATCTCAAGACTCGCGCAGAAGCTATGGTTCGCGATTTTGAAAAGGCTGCGGAAGATAGCCGTAAGATGGCCGAGTATCACCGGCAACTGGCGGCCGGTCAGCCGAAATAGAGCCTGTATGATTTATCGGCCAAAACTCTGGGATATGGTCAGGCAGACTCAAGCTATAGCCCGCTCTATAGCGCATCAAAGAGTGTCGCTTTTATAAAAAAACATTGCAATCGGCCCAATTGCTCAATGCAGTTCAGAATTTGGAGAAACCATTATGTCTGATAAAAAGCCTCGGCTGATTATTCTGTTCACGAATTTATAGCAGCCCGCTGGGAGCTTCCCTCCTATAACAACCCTTCAGCTATATCATTGCGAGGAGGGACAATTCCGACCCGGTTCAGTAACTTTTGTCCCGCTTGGCCGAGAGAACCGATTTGGGCATTATCCGCTCGCTCGTCTTCACAAATGATGCGGAATAACAGCGTTGGCTAATGCCAAATTAAAAAGGACACACGCTAGATAGCGCGACGAATATTGATGATGCGCCGGTCATGCAAAAGCGCGGCTATCTTCGTTGAACCGGTAATCAACCCACAGCATTTGAACGGAAGACAAATGGCAGGTCTGGTTTTGATTCCAGTGCCACTTTAGAGAGTTTTTTAGGAAATGCCAGTCCGTATGGGACGCAGGGAATAGTTATTTTTGCTAAAAAATGTGACGAACATCACAAAATAAATAATTAATATCTACGTCCATGTTGAGTAGACTAATAAATTCGATTAGTCTTAAGTTAATCTTAAAATCATATCGATGATATTAAATTCTGCGGCCTTAAGATGGCGATGACAAAGGACAGGGAGTGGCCCGAACATAAGGATGCCTCATGAACAAGTGGAATGACTGAATTTCTACGATAGTTACTTTCTCCTAGAGAGCTTTGTATGGATACTGCCCAATCTTCAACTGCACCGGCAACTAATTTCAGTAAGAAATCGATTATTGTGCGTCAACTTGTGTTTCAGTTGCAGCAGCTACGTCAAGAATTTGCCAAGTGTTTTGGAAATGCTTCAAAACACTGTAGCAAGTAAACCCCATCCTGATAGGTTCAGAGTGGGTTATGTTAATAATATAAAAATAGAGATTTAATTATGAAAAGCAAACTGATGAA
>NZ_JAZHOC010000030.1:0-12436 GCF_036553575.1 Methylobacter sp. Wu1
CCCATTTATTTAGGCTTTTTTGAATTTGTGCATAACGCCAGAAAACGCGGTAAAGCGTTATTAAGTTCACTGTTGGAACTGATTATCAGCTAACTCCCCGGAATCCATTATGAGCCAAAAAAATTTACCTTTTACTAAGCGGCTGGGCTAAAATAGCGCGCCTTACAACACATCAATATGATGAATACGCCGGCCCAAAGCTTTTTTCAAACCCTATCCGCCCCGGCGCCAATCCGACCGTAAGCAACCTCAAGTTTTAGATATTTGCAAGACTATTCACAACAGAGCGACGCTCAACTGATCAGGATTTAATGAATTTCAGCGACGTTATGATACCGATAGTGCAAGAAAAACCAACCCTGTTTGACAGATTGACTGCCGAGGCAAGCCTCCGCCCGATGGTTGGATTAGTAGCGATTCTAGTGCTACTGCTGCATTTATTGGTCATTGTCTGGCTATTACAGCCGGATGAACCCGACAGCCCGAAAAAACCGCCTAAGATAATGGAAGTGGCTTTGCTTTCCGCGCCAAGCCCCAAACCCGCAGTCGCGCCCCTTTCTCCGCCAAAACCGGCGCCGCCCAAGCCAAAGCCGGTCGAACCCAAAAAAATTCAGCCGAAAAAGCCGCCTGTCAAACAATCAGTCAAAAAGAAGACGCCGGAAGTCAGCAAGCCTGTGGCGCTTCCAAAACCACAGCCTATTGTCGAGCAACCGCTCCCGGCGCCGCCATCGTTTTCTGATTCGGCACAAAAAGCGGAAACGCCTGCACCGGCGACTCCCCAGCCGACCATTAATCAGTCGAGCAAGCCTGCTGAGAAAACCGGAGCGGCAAAAGCCGATACCAAAACAGTCGTTTCGGGCATCATGCCGCTCGTGCGCGTTCCGCCTAAGTACCCTACGCGCGCGGCGAATCGGCATATTGAAGGCTGGGTTAAAATCGAATTCACCATCACGACGGAAGGGACTGTATCGGATGCCGTCGTTGTCGGGGCCGAGCCCACCGATATTTTCGACGATGCGGCGATGGATGCCATCAAAAAATGGCAATTTAAAGAAAAACTGGTCAATGGCGTAGCGGTTGCGCAACGCGCGGTGCAAATACTTAAATTTAAATTATCGAAGTGATGGGCTTGAACGCCTTGTATTCATGCAATCCCGTTATTTTTACTTTGAATGACTCAAGAAGGAGAAGATCTTAATGCTTCATCACATATCCCCTACCGTTATTGTCGATGGGACTTTCTATGTTCTATTGGCGTTTTCGGTAGCAACCTGGACGCTTATTATCTTTAAATCCTGGCAATTCTGGAAAAACAGCGCCTGGAATCGGCTTTTCAACAGCGCGTTTTGGGCCTCTGCCACACTGGCTGAGGCAGAGGCTTTGCCTGCAAGCGCATTCAGAGGACCGCAAGCGCGAATTGCACGCCAAGGCTTGGCATGGCTGGCCGAGAGCCGGCAAGTTTCCGCCAAGAGCCTTAAGTTTCGCGGCACGCCCAGCGAACTACTGGAACAATCTCTTTTCGTTCAAATGCAGGAAGAGCAACATTTGATGGAAAGCGGTTTGACCTTGCTGGCCAGTATCGGCAGCACGGCGCCGTTCGTCGGCCTGTTCGGAACGGTTTTGGGCATTATGCACGCCATGCATCAGATCACCGAAAGCGGTTCGACAAGTCTCGATGTCGTAGCCGGCCCTATTGGCGATGCCCTTGTCGCCACGGCTATCGGTATTGCCGTCGCCGTACCGGCCGTGCTGGCTTACAACTTTTTCCTGCGCCGCGTCAAATTGCAGCGCGCCGGCTTGGAAAATTTCGTGACCAGCTTCATGCACGCCGCATTAAGCGCAGATGCTCAAAACAAGGAATAGCAATGGCCTTTAAAACGCAATCCGAAAACGAAGATGCCATGAGCGAAATCAACGTCACGCCGCTCGTTGACGTCATGCTGGTTTTGGTGATAATCCTTCTGGTGACAGCGCCCTTACTGACCCAATCGGTGCATGTGGCGCTGCCGAAAACGGCCGAAACCACAGCGAATGTGGAGGAGCAGCCCTTGCAGCTCGGCATTGATACGCAAGGCGGCATAACGCTCAACAAACAGCCTGTTGCGGACCTGGCCGCCCTGGAAACCATTTTGAAGCAAGAGCTGGAGAAAAATCCCGAAGTGGCACTGCATCTGTATGCCGACCAAGGCGTCATTTACGGAAAAGTCGCCGAAGTCATGGCCACCGTACAGCATGCAGGGCTAACCAAAATAGCGTTTGTGACGGTAGAAAAATAATAGCTGCCGCCGGCCCAAGTTAGGATTAATGCGATATCGGTCTGATAAATGAAACTTCTGAAGCGGGTCTTAAGTCATTTTTTATACAATAACCAATTTTTATAGGTTAAAACTCGGCACTTATGGAATTCCTTGCACAGCTATTAGATTTTTTCATCCATCTCAATGCGCATCTCGCCGATATTCTGGCGCAGTACGGCACCCTGACCTATGCCATATTATTCCTGATTATTTTTTGTGAAACAGGCTTGGTCGTCATGCCCCTGCTGCCGGGCGATTCGCTGCTGTTTGCCGTTGGCGCTCTGGGAGCCAGCACCGGACAACTCGATGTCTATCTTTTGATCGCGCTTTTAATCGTTGCAGCGCTGGCTGGCGATAACCTTAACTATGTCATCGGCAAGTTTTTCGGCACGAAAGTCAAAGCGCGCGAAAAAATTGGCTTTTTCAAACGGGAATATATCGAACAGACCGAAACCTATTATGAAAAACACGGCGGCAGAACCGTGATCATTGCCCGGTTCATACCGATTATTCGAACCGTCGCGCCTTTCGTGGCGGGCGCAGGCAATATGCGTTATCCGCGCTACATCATTTTTTGCATCACTGGCGCCTGTTTATGGGTGGGCGGACTCATTACGCTGGGCTATCAGTTCGGCAATCTTGAACTGGTCAAGAAGAATTTCGAGCTGGTCGTTTTAGGCATTATCGCCGTCTCATTTCTGCCTGTGGCGCATCACGCCTGGCAGGGCATGCGGGCAAAAAATCAATAAAGCGCAGCAACAGGTTCAGCAAATATAAAAAAGGCTGGAGAGTATCCAGCCTTTTTTGTTTTTAGTGCAGCAATCCCTGCAATAATCCGTTCAGCTTATGGACAAAAGCGGCCGGATCGTCCAGCTGCCCGCCTTCGCTCAAGATGGCCTGGTCAAAGAGGATATGGGCCAGATCCGCAAACCTCGCATCATCCTGTTCTTCTTTTAGGCGCGCTACCAGCGGGTGTGTCGGATTGATCTCGAAGATGGGCTTTTTGCCAAAGCCCATGGATTGGCCGGCTTCCTTCATGATGCGCTCCATATTCAGACTCATGCCGTAAATATCGGAAACCAGACAAGCGGGCGATTCGGTCAGACGATGGCTTAAGCGCACTTCGCTGACTTTATCGGCCAGTACGTCCTTGATTTGGTTCAGTACCGATTCAAAGTCCTTATTGACTTCTTCCTGCTCTTGTTTATCGGCTTCGTCTTCAAGCTTGCCTAAATCCAGCTCGCCTTTGGCAACGGATTGCAAATGCTTGCCGTCGAATTCGCCCAGGTGCGAGACGAGCCATTCATCGATACGGTCGGATAACAGCAGCACCTCAATGCCCTTCTTGCGGAAAATTTCCAGATGCGGGCTGTTTTTAGCCGCGGAGTAGCTGTCCGCCGTGACATAGTAGATTTTTTCCTGGCCTTCCTTCATGCGGCTCACATAATCTTCCAATGTGACCGTCTGTTTACTGTTGTCGGTATGCGTCGAAGCGAAACGCAGCAGTTTGGCAATGCGGTCTTTATTGGCATGATCTTCTATTGGACCTTCTTTCATGACAGCGCCGAACTCGGACCAGAACTTCTCGTATTTTTCCGGCTCGTTTTTAGCCATGCCTTCCAGCATGCCCAGCACTTTTTTGACGGAGCCCGATTTGATGTTGCTGATATTCTTGCTTTGCTGCAGGATTTCGCGTGACACGTTCAGCGGCAACGAGTTGGCGTCAATGATACCGCGGATAAAACGCAGATAACGCGGCATCAACTGTTCAGCGTCATCAGTGATGAAGACTTTGCGAATGTACAGTTTTACGCCGTGCTTGGCTTCTCTATCCCACATATCGAATGGCGCATGCGATGGCACATAGAGCAACAGCGTGTATTCGTTGGAGCCTTCCACCTTGCTGTGAACATAAGCCATCGGATCCTGATAATCGTGGGCGACATGCTTATAAAACTCATTATAATCGTTTTCGGAAATCTCCTGGCGGGCTTTGGTCCATAAAGCCGAGGCGCTGTTGATAGTCTCTTCTTCAGGCGCAGCAGGCTTTTCTTCCTCGCCTTCCTCACCCATAGAAGGCATAGACTCTTTGTCCATGACAATAGGCAAGGAAATGTGATCGGAAAACTTTCTGACGATGGATCGGATGCGATAGCCGTCCAGGAATTCGCTTTCCGATTCTTTCAGATGCAAGACGATTTCAGTGCCGCGTTTGGGTTTCTCTACCGACTCGATGGTGTAATCGCCTTCGCCGACCGATTCCCAACGAACGCCTTCATTAACCGGCGCACCGGCTTTACGCGTCGTCAGCGTCACTTTGTCGGCGACAATAAAAGCGGAATAGAAACCAACGCCGAACTGGCCTATCAGCTCGCTGTCTTTGGCTTGATCGCCTGTTAAAGCTTCAAAAAACTGCTTGGTGCCGGATTTTGCGATTGTGCCGATATGCTCCTGCACTTCCGCACGGGTCATGCCGATGCCGTTATCGATAATCGTAATGGTGCGTTTGTCCTTGTCATATTCGAGGCGGATCTTCAGATCGCTGTCGCCTTCATACAGGCTGTCATTGGACAACGCCAGAAAACGCAATTTATCTGCCGCATCGGACGCGTTTGAAATCAGCTCGCGCAGGAAGATCTCCTTGTTGCTGTACAAGGAATGGATCATCAAATGCAAGAGATGCTTAACTTCGGTTTCAAACCCTAGGGTTTCTTTCTTTGCTTCAACAGTCATCTTTATTATTCCTGATAATGAAAAATGGGATGACTGCGAATATTGGGGCGCATTTATTTTTTTCAAGCCCCTGCCGCATGATATTGATGGCTATGTGATTTTTGTATTGTAGATAGCCAATGACAGCCGTCTGGACGATGCCAGGTTCAGACTGTATCAGCCATAACCGGGGTTGATGCAAATACCAGGCAGATAGTCCGCAGCGTTTCCCACTCGTCGCCTTTCTGCTGACCTTTAATTTGCCGGTCGGCCTTGGCGCTTAACAGCAATACGCTATTCAAATCCTGCTCGCTAAGCCTGTTCAACGCATGGCTGACCAGCTGTTTACGCTTATCCCAGATCTGATTGTTTTTAAATACCAGCTCTCTGTTTTGTCCCTGGGCTATCGCTCTTTTCATCTTGATCAATGTTCTGACTTCGCGCGTGAGAGCCCATAAGATTACCGGCGCTGCAATGCCTTCTGCCTGCAAGCCTGATAGCACTTTGAAAATGCGCTTCATGCTGGCTCCCAGCACGCAATCGATCAACTTGAACACATCGTATCGGGAACTATCGGCTACGACATCGAGAATCTGCTGATCGCTCAAATGCCCAGGACCATACAGTACATAGAGTTTTTCTATTTCCTGAGCGGCGGCAAGCAGGTTGCCTTCAATCCTGGACGCGAGTATTTTCAGCCCTTCCGGATCAGTACTGAGTCCGCGCCGCTGCATTCTTTGCTGCAACCACCGGATTAAATCCTGTCCATCCAGGGGCCAGACCTGAATGACTGCCCCGGCCTTCTCCAGAGCCTGTAACCAGCGCGTCTTTAATGCGGCACTGGCCAGCTTGCCGGCCGTAATGAGCAAAACCGTATCGGCCGGCAAGCGTTCACAATAAGCGGTCAGCGCTTTCGAGCCTTCAGTTCCCGGAGCGCCGGAAGGCAGCCTTAAATCGATGATTTTCTTGTCTGAAAAAATGGAGTATGAATCGGCAGCCGCCGTCAAATCATTCCATTCAAACCCCGTTTCGACCGAAAAGACCTCGCGCGTCAAAAAACCAGCCTGTCTTGCGGCTTCTCTGACGGCATCGGCCAGTTCACCAAGTTGTAACGGCTCGTCGCCGCTAATAAAGTAAACAGGCGCCAAGCCCTTTTGAAGCTCGGCGCCTAACTGCTCGGGTTTTAAACGCATGTTATTTGGCGTTCGCCTCCAGTACAATCCGCGCACGATCGACTATCGTACGCACGGCCTGTTGATACATTTCATTACGGATCACGGCTTCTTCATTATCCTTAGCCATAATATCCTGCTGATCATTGAAGTAGTCACGCCTTATTTCGACTAGCTGCCTCTTCATCAGCACGGACTTGCCTGAACCTAGCACTTCATATTCCAACCGGTAAAGCAATTCAAATTCTTCAGCCTTACCTTTGGCATCCAACGACAATGCCCTCCGATTAAGATCCTCGCCGAATATCCTGATGGTCATGCCGGCTCCTTCCGGTGAGTTGGCAAGCTTGCCAGCAGAGGATTTCAATGTGCGCTTGAATTGTTCCCGTAACTGCGCTGAACCGCCATCCAGATAAACATTTCTCATGCCCGATGGCAAATCAAGCGCGCCGCGCAAATGGTAACCGCACGCGCTCAATAACAAGGCCATAATGAAGATGGCCGATTTTTTCATCAATAAATACATCTCTTAAACTACAATATTAACCAGCTTTTTAGGCACGACAATGACCTTTTTGACCGGTTTGTCTTCTATAAAACGCTTAACACTTTCATCAGCCAGCGCCATGGCTTCCATTTCCTCTTTAGAAGCGCTGGTTGAAACGGAAATTTTACTGCGCAATTTACCGTTCACCTGGATCACCAACTCTAACGAATCCAGTTCCAAAGCCGTTACATCAACTTCAGGCCATGATTCGCTGACAACCGCTTGCTGATGCCCCAAATCCAGCCACAACTGATGACAGATATGCGGCACGATCGGCGATAACATCAATACAACCGCATCCAATGCTTCCTGACGGACCGCTTTGCCATTTTCGGAGTCATCATTGAATCTGGACAGTGCGTTAACCAGCTCCATATTGGCGGCAATGGCTGTATTAAAGGTATAGCGCCTGCCAAGATCATCCGATACTTTTTGAATGGTCTGATGCAACTGGCGACGGATAGCCTGCTGATCTTCGGTCAATGCCTGTTTGTCCACTTTTTGGGTCGAGCCGCCGGCATTGATATGTAAATAAGCCTGCTTCCAGAGCCGCTTAAGAAAACGGAATGCTCCTTCGACACCGCTGTCGGACCATTCCAAGGATTGCTCGGGAGGCGCTGCGAACATAATGAACAAACGCACCGTATCGGCGCCGTATTGATCAATCAAGGCTTGCGGATCGACTGTGTTGCCTTTGGATTTGGACATTTTACTGCCATCCTTCAGCACCATGCCTTGCGTCAACAATTTTTTGAACGGTTCATCACAAACCAGCAGACCTTCATCGCGGAGCAGCTTGGTATAAAAACGCGCGTATAACAGATGCAAAATCGCATGTTCGATACCGCCGATATATTGGTCGACCGGCAGCCAGTATTTGGCGTTTTCATCGAGCATGCTGTTGGTACTGCCGCTGCTGGCGAAGCGGGCAAAATACCATGAGGATTCCATGAACGTATCGAAAGTATCAGTTTCGCGGCGCGCTTCTTTTCCGCAAGCCGGGCAATTCACATGGGAAAATGTCGGATGCGTCACCAAGGGGGATTGTGAACCATCAAGCACTACATCACGCGGCAATTCCACTGGCAGATCCTGCTCAGGCACTGGCACCGTACCGCAATCATCGCAATAGATAACCGGAATCGGCGCGCCCCAGTAACGCTGGCGAGAAACGCCCCAATCGCGCAGGCGGAAATTGGTTTTACGCTGTCCTTTGCCAGCTTTTTCCAGTGTTTCTGCAATCGCAACAAAGGCTTGCTCCGATGTTAAGCCGTCGAACTCGCCCGAGTTACACAATACGCCTTTAGAGGTATAAGCCTGCTCTGAGCAATCATCATTTTCACCGTCTTTGGCAAAAATTACCTGTTTAATTGCAATGCCGTATTTTTTGGCAAACTCAAAATCGCGCTGATCATGCGCAGGCACAGACATGACCGCTCCGGTGCCGTACCCCATCAGCACGAAATTGGCAATCCAGACCGGAACCTGCTCGCCGGTTATCGGATGGATGGCTTTGATACCTGAATCCACACCGCGCTTCTCCATGGTCTCCATGGCGGCTTCGGACGTTTCCATCACTTTGCACTCGTTAATGAATGCCATGAGCTCAGACTTGTTTTCGGCGGCTTTCTGCGCCAACGGATGCTCGGCCGCGACAGCCAGATAGGTAACGCCCATCAGGGTATCAGGCCGGGTCGTATAAATCCTTAAAGGCTGCTCCATACTTGCCACCTGAAAATCCATTTCCACACCTTCGGAACGGCCAATCCAATTAGCCTGCATGGTTTTGACCTGTTCCGGCCAGCCATCCAATGTTTCCAAAGATTGCAGTAATTCATCGGCATAGTCCGTGATCTTCAAGAACCACTGTGCGATTTCTTTTCTTTCTACCGGAGTATCGCAACGCCAGCAACAACCGTCGATGACTTGTTCATTGGCCAGCACGGTCATGTCATGCGGACACCAGTTGACCGGTGCGGTCTTTTTATAGACCAGGCCTTTTTCCAGCAACTTAATGAAGAACCATTGTTCCCAACGATAATAAGACGGATCACAGGTCGCTATCTCTCGGTTCCAATCATAGCCGAAGCCCAATCGCTTAAGCTGATCGCGCATGTAATCGATATTGTCATACGTCCAGTCGGCGGGATGAACGCCATGCTTCATGGCCGCATTTTCCGCTGGTAGACCGAATGCGTCCCAGCCCATAGGCTGCATGACATTCTTGCCCAGCATGCGTTGATACCGGCTGATCACATCGCCAATCGTATAGTTACGAACATGCCCCATGTGGAGCTTGCCGCTGGGATAGGGGAACATGGATAAGCAATAATACTTTTCCTGACTCGAAGACTCAGACACGTTGAACACGCCCGACTCTTCCCAGGCTTTTTGTACCTCTTGCTCAATAACTAACGGCTTATAATTTTCTTGCATCCTTCTCGTCTTTTACCAGTCAAAAGCGTTAGAATACCGCACAGTTGCTTAAATCTAAAGCGCCTTTTTCAGGAGTTGAACCATGAATAAAAATAAATTTATCGCCGCCTATAACGAGTTCATGAAACATTTGCATGAAACCATGGATGAGACCATCCATTCGTTAGCAGACGCATTGGAAATTTCAAAAGAAAAAACCAGAAAATCCACCGATTTGACCGAAGATGAAATCGATCAAGTATCGGGATATGTGAAACGCGATATTGAACATGCCGCGCATGGCCTATCCGAAACAAAAGACACCGAATCACTCTCGGAGTGGTTTAAATTTGATATTGAGCTGATTGAAAACTTCGCGTTGGATGCTTTTTTAGGCCTTGCCGATAAAACCCGTCTTGAACTTGCAAAATTAGGACAATTGGCGGAGCTAAACACTTATCACACCGGCGATATCACTGGGCCAGGAACGTTTGTTTGCGATCAATGCGACAAGCAAATTGCCTTTAAATCGACCAGCGAAATTCCCGAATGCCCAGCCTGTCACGGTAAAACCTTTGTCCGCCTTTGATATTGCCAGTCTAGGCTTTATAATGCGAGTTTTATCTATTTGATTCCATGAGGAATAACAACATGCGCAGGGTCATTTTCAACCAGAAGGGCGGTGTCGGCAAATCTACGATTACCTGCAATTTAGCCGCCATCAGTGCCGTGGAAGGCAAACGTACTTTAGTGATCGATCTGGACGTTCAAGGCAATTCCACCCAATACTTGCTCGGCAAGAAAGTCAGTGACAGCGAAAAAACTATTGCTCACTTTTTTAAAGACAGCTTAAGTCTTGGCCTGTTCGGAGGCAACAATTCCGGACTTGAAAATGTTATTCACGAAACGCCTTTTCCTGATCTGTTCGTTATTCCTTCCCATCCTGATCTTGAGCCCTTGCAAGCTCGCCTGGAATCGCGCTATAAAATTTTCAAATTGAAAGAAGCACTAGAAAAATTGCAGGGTTTTGACGCTATCTATATGGATACGCCCCCCATCCTTAACTTTTACAGTCAATCAGCTTTAATCGCTGCGGATAAGTGCCTGATTCCTTTTGATTGTGACACATTTGCTCGAGAAGCTCTCTATTTACTAATGCAGGCTTTGAGAGAAGTTAAAGCCGACCATAACCAAAATCTTGAAATTGAAGGTATTGTCGTCAACCAATTCCAAAAACAGGCGAATTTGCCGCGTCAATTAGTTGATCAGCTTGTCGAAGAAGGATTACCTGTACTGGCAGCAATGATTTCGCCTTCGATCAAAGTCAGAGAATCGCATACAGAAGCCCGACCATTGATTCATTATGCGCCTAATCATAAATTGACCGAAGAATTCAAAGCATTACACGCAGAAATTCACAACAACTAAATCTCTTTGCTCAGGAGTTGCCCCCGTTTGTTACTCCTGAGTATTTTCAATAAAACGAGGACTGTGTTTACGTGTCATAACAGGTATTCCCTAGCAACCTTCTGGCAGATATTGCTGTATACAACCAAGGTCAAAAGCAAAAGCCCTATTACACCTATAATCACCCTATCTCCGAGTCTAGCATAGGGCGTCATTCCCCCCATAGGAATTATAGTTCCACTGATCGCCGTTGTTTCAAACAAAGGCGCTTGATTGATAATCTTTCCTTGAGGCGACACAATTGCAGTTATTCCCGTGTTTGTTGCCCGCAACAAAAAACGTCCCGTTTCCATTGCCCGCATTCTTGCAATCTGCATATGCTGATGAGGCTCCAATGAGTCCCCAAACCAGGCATCGTTAGTCACATTAACCAGATAAGCTGCTTCCGGCAAGCCTCGAATATTCACATCACTAAAGGCATCCTCATAACAAATTGAAGTTATAAACGTATAGCCTCCTGCTTTTAATAATGGCTGATCTGTTCTTCCAGGTAAAAAATGAGCTAATGGAATATCCAATATGCTTAACATAAACCCTGACAAGGGCTGTAATGGCAAATATTCTCCAAACGGCAATAAATGACTTTTTCTATAAATACCCTCGTTTTTGCCCAAAGTTATAGCCGCATTATACTTTTCATGTCGTAAATTTTCTTTTATGGGGATACTGATAATCAAGTCAGTATCGCTCTTTGCCGCCTCCGTTCTTAGTGGCAATAAAAAAGACTCATTAACTTCGGATAGAAAAGCAGGTACTGCGGTTTCTGGCCAAACAATGACATCCGAATCCCAGTGTTCTTCTGTCAGTGCTTTATATTTTTGCAGAATGCGATTTCTATTCTCTAATTTCCATTTTTGATCCTGAGAAATATTGCCTTGAATTAGAGAAGCCTTGATAGGATTTCCTACATCTTGGGTCCATTTTACAGCCTGCAGCCAACTGCCCATGCCCCATAACACAGCAATAATAGCGATTAATATCACAAGATGTTTTTTATAAAACATCAGAATTACAAAAGTGGATGCAGTAAATGCCAATAAGAAACTGGTGCCATATCCGCCTATAATAGGTATATAACCCGCTAAAGGAGCTTCCAATTGAGAATACGCAACTTGCAGCCATGGAAATCCGTTAAGCACCAGATATCCACGCACATATTCTACAAGCACCCAAATAAATGGAATTGCCCAAAGTCGGAAAATATCAGCATTTGACGGCACTAACTTTACTGAGAAATAACCACATAATGCCGGGAATAATGCCCAAATAATAATAAATAAGCTCGTAAGTATAATCGAGCTCAGCAGATCAGCTCCCCCAAAGTCATGAATACTAATATAGACCCATGATACGCCTATACCAAATAAGCCTAAACCAAATAAATAGCCTCTTAGCAGCGCCCGTCCGGGTGATACATGTTGCCAGGAAGCAAACAGAAAAATCAGTGACAGAAGAGCTAAATAAGCATAGTTAAACGGAGCAAATGATAAAGCCAGTAAAATACCGGCAATCGGCGCACCTAAATCCCAATATTTACTGTTTGAAAAGTACATAAATAAATACTGATCCGAATAATCAATTAATCAGAATAAGCCAATCTGACTTTTTTTAAAATAACCGATTAGAGCAAGCTATCAAATTAATCCAGGGTAAAGGGCCCGGCGAGCCGTGCAGCGGCTCTCAGCCGGGTCCAGCCCTGAACGGGCAGCGGGCAAAAAAAAACCCGGGCCTCTGGGAGGTCCGGGTTTTCGGATAGGCGCTTGGCGATGCCCTACTTTCGCATGGCAAACGGCCACACTATCATCGGCGCTAAGCGGTTTCACTTC
>NZ_JAZHOC010000027.1:0-19348 GCF_036553575.1 Methylobacter sp. Wu1
GTGAAAGTATTCAAAATTTTTCTCTTTGACGTCTATATGCTGTTATATGCAAATATAAAATGCACAATATATTGTGGTTAAAATTTTAAAAAACGAATACTTTCACAGTCTCGTACGCACGGCGTACCATCAGCAGCTACATCCTATCCTGAAGCAATTTCTGCAACTCAAGCGCATTGTGGGGCGCGGCGCCCTGAGCCGTATTATCAAAATAAACATGCACCTGCTTGTCCTGCTTCAGCCACTGCTCTATGCGCTCGGCCCATTGCGCCAATTCAGGCTCGCTGTAACTGGACACGTAGGTTTGCGTATGGCCATGCAGGCGAATGTAAACCAGGTCCGTAGTAACGCGATCCCACATAGGCCAGGCTTCGGCATCGGACAGACAAACGGCAATGCCGGCTTCAGCCAGATAGTGCGCTGTTTCGTCATCAAACCAGGAATCGTGCCTGAACTCCACAGTATGGCGAACATTCTTCCATTGCAGCAGAGCGGCGATAAACCGCTGCAGCTTGACCAGGTCTTTTTTGACCAGGCCGGGCAGCTGCCATAGTACGACGGCCAGTTTTTCTTTCAGTGCTTCGGCGTGATTTTTTTCAATCAATACCGATGCAGCCGGATCCATTAGTTTCTTGTGATGAGTCAGATAACGGTTGGCTTTGATAGCAAACCTGAAGTTTGCCGGCGTTTCCTGAGCCCATTTTTGGAAAGTGTCGGGACTTTGCAAACGATAAAAAGTCCCGTTGATTTCCACGGCAGGGAATTGTTGCGCATAGAACTTTAACCGATCCCTGCGAATAATGCCGGCATAGAAACCATCCTGCCAGTCCGGATAATTCCAGCCGCTGGTGCCGACATAAAATCGCGACACCCATCACCCCTTCACGCAAATGACAGGCTCCAGCCTGGCTACTTTTTTCGCCAGGCCAGCCTTGTCAGCCACATCGATCACTGCATGGACGTCTTTATAAGCCAGCGGCGCTTCCTCTGCGACGCCGCGCATCGAGGCGCTGCGGATAATGATGCCCTGGTTTGCCAGTTCATCAACCAATGCCCGGCCGCGCCATTGATGGGTCGCCTGGTGACGGCTCATGGCCCGGCCCGCGCCGTGACAGGCCGAACTGAACGAGCGTTGTTCGCCGTCTTTTGTGCCGCAGAGTACATAAGAGCTGGTTCCCATCGAACCGCCGATCAGCACCGGCTGTCCGACATGGCGGTATTCCGGCGGCAAGTCGGGGTGACCGGGGCCGAAAGCCCGGGTGGCGCCTTTGCGATGAACGAACAGGTTTCTTTTCTGCCCATTAATGGTATGGGGTTCCAGCTTACAGGTGTTGTGCGAGACATCGTACAGCAAGTCGAGATGCAGGCCGGGAAATACCGCCGATACGGCTTTGCGGGTCAAGTGCGTGATGATCTGGCGATTGGCCAGGGCGCAGTTGATGCCGGCGCGCATGGCTCCCAGATAGTGTTTTCCCAGCGGCGAATCCAGCGGCGCACAGGCCAGTTCGCGGTCAGGCAATGTAATATGATACTGGGACGCCGCCATGGCCATATCTTTCAGAAACTCGGTGCCGATCTGATGACCCAGCCCTCTGGAGCCGCAATGGATAGTGATGACGATGGCATCGGGTTTCAGGCGGAAAACATTAGCCAGGGCCTGGTCGTAAATATCAACGACCCGTTGCACTTCGAGATAATGATTGCCGGAGCCCAATGTGCCCATCTCGTCTTTTTGCCGCTCCCGCGCTTTGGTTGACACATATTGGGGCTCGGCGCCGGCCATGCAGCCGCGTTCCTCGATGAAGTCCAGATCGCGGGCGACGCCGAACCCCCGCTCAACGGCCCATAAGGCGCCGCCTTTCAGCATGGCGATCATTTCGTCATGATTCAGGTGGATGCGGCCCGTGCTGCCGACGCCTGCCGGGACGGTGCGGTACAGCTCATCCGCCAACTGCTGCTTGTGTGGCTGTAGATCGGCCATGTCAAGATCAGTTAACAAAGTGCGCACGCCGCAGGAAATGTCAAAGCCAACGCCGCCGGCCGAAACCACGCCGCCCAGTGCCGGGTCGAAGGCGGCGACGCCGCCGATAGGGAAGCCGTAGCCCCAGTGCGCATCAGGCATCGCATAAGCCGCTTCGACGATGCCAGGCAATGAGGCCACGTTGGTGATCTGTTCATAGACTTTCTGGTCCATGTCGCGCAGCAGCTTTTCATCGGCATAAATAATGGCCGGAACGCGCATGGGGCCTTGAGCCTGAATTTCCCAACAGGTTTCATCGCGTTGTATGAATTGAGAAGTATCCATGAGTATCCTTTAAACGTCGACGACGCATTGGGCAACCCATAGGCCGTCCGGTTGTTGATAAACATGCAGTTCGGTCAGTGTTGCGCCCTTGATTTCCACGGCAGGCTGGTGTTTTTGCCGATCAACGGCTTCTCCGAAGGCCGTCGCCGTCAATTCTCCGTTATTGATGGATACCTGAAATCGGCTGAACAACAGGCGGCGAACAGCCATGGCGTAAATCAGTTCGTTGATCCAGTCCAGAAACAGATACTCGTTGTCAGGCTCTTTGCAGTGGATCGGCATCGCTTCAGAAGGCAAAACCTCGGCGGGATCGGTGATGACTGCCGTCATGGCCAGCGCCGCCTGTTCAAACGCCTGTTCGAGCGTCGGCGCGATGCCACGTATGCCCATATCGGCTTCGTGTGCAAAATGTTCCCAATAAGGCGGCATGGATTTATTTGCTTTCGTCGGTAATTATCAAAATATTAATATTACGGCGAAAAATAATGTCTGGATATACAGAGACTTACCTAAGTATTGATACTGATTACCATCCTGTTATATATCAGATATAACTGAAAACAATTTGGTTCAGGCGCTTCAAAGCATACGAATGCTTTGAGTCAAGTCTACAATCCTGAAATTGATGTCAGCAGGGGTATAGATTATTTTTCAGATTGAGCTTCTGAGCCAGTCCTTCTGTCATATCTTTAAGTGAAACATGCCAGTATCACGCTGTTTGGCTTCACGATGCCTATAACCGACAATCTGATAAGACATTATGCCATTACGCAATTTTGAACTTTCCATGTGGGCCGAAGCCTGCGAAGTGCTGGAACGAGCTGAACGACTGCATCGGCAGTTTTTCAGGCCCGCCGCGCTGCGCGCCAGACGTCCGGCCTGGGAGCCGCCGATTGATATTTATGAAACCCTGGATGAATTCACAATTATAGTCGCGCTGCCGGGAGTGCAGCCGGAGCATATCAGTGTATCGCTTGAGGACGGTCAATTAGTCGTGAGTGGACGGCGCTATTTGCCTGTAGATGTCGGGGCAGAGATTCAGCGGCTGGAGATTCCATACGGTCGATTTGAGCGGAGCATTGAACTTCCGGAAGGGCGCTTTAATCTAGGTGGGCATGAATTCCTGAACGGTTGCCTGTTGATTATACTGCGGAAAATAGGATGACTTCTTATGCGGATCAAGGACCTTAAAGATTTAATTCTGGGCTCGAAGGGAGAATCTGAAGAGGATTCTTCGGCAACAATCCAGCAGGCTCAGGATGATTCGTCCAACATATCCGTTCCGAGTGATGCTCTGATTATCGTGCCCATGCTCGGCACCGTACTTTTCCCTCAGGTCGTCCTGCCGTTAGTGATCGGCCGTAAACAATCGATTGCCGCCGTGCAGTATGCGGTTCGTTCCGAGAGGCCGATCGGATTGCTGCTGCGCCGCGACGACAAGGATGAAGATCCTGCGCCCGAAGACCTTTACACAGTCGGCACTGTGGCGGAGATACTGCGTTATCTGACTGCGCCCGACGGCAACCATCATATCGTCTGCCAGGGCATTCAGCGTTTTCGGGTGAAGGAATTCCTGCCGGGCTATCCTTTCCTTGTGGCGCGTTGGGAAGCTCATCAGGAATCTGACGAGACCACTAAAGATATCGATGCGCGCGTCGTAACCCTTAAACACAAAGCACTGGAAGTGCTTAATTTGTCAAAACAAGTGCCCGATGAACTGGTCAGCGCCATTCAATTGATCAATTCGGCTCCTATGCTGGCGGATCTGATTTCCAGTTATCTGATCACGAAATCCGAAGAGAAACAGCAGATATTGGGGCTGTTCGACGTGCAGAAACGCATCGATAAAATCCTGGAGATGCTCAATTACCGGATTGAAGTATTAAAACTTTCCCATCAAATCAACGAGCAGACCCAGGAAACAATGGGGCAGCGCCAACGCGAATTTGTTCTGCGGGAGCAATTGAAAGCCATACAGAAAGAGCTGGGCGAGGGCGAGGAAGGCGCGGTCGAGGTTGAAGAGATCAGCAACGCCATCTCAGCGGCGAAAATGCCTGATGAAGTGGAAAAACATGCCCGCAAGGAATTGAATCGCCTGAAGCAAATGCCGGAAGCCGCAGGCGAGTATTCAATGCTGCGCACCTATCTGGACTGGCTGGTGGAAATACCCTGGTCGGTTTCCAGAACAGAGGATATCGATATCAACAGGGCCCGCGAAATTCTCAACGAAGATCATTATGGTCTGGAAAAGATCAAGCAGCGCATTCTGGAATATCTGGCCGTGCGCAAGCTGAATCCTGAAGGCAAGAGTCCTATCCTTTGTTTTGTAGGGCCTCCGGGCGTCGGTAAAACTTCTTTAGGGCGCAGTATTGCCCGCGCTACCGGGCGCGAATTCGTACGCACCAGTTTAGGCGGCCTGCATGATGAGGCCGAGATCAGAGGGCACCGGCGGACTTATCTGGGGGCGCTGCCAGGCATTATTATCCAGTCGATCCGTAAAGCAGGCACCAACAATCCGGTGTTTATGCTCGATGAAATGGATAAGATCGGCGCGGGCTTTCAGGGTGATCCTTCCGCAGCGTTGCTGGAAGTGCTGGACCCGGAACAGAATTCGACTTTCCGCGATAATTACCTGGCGGTCCCGTTTGACCTGAGCCATGTCATGTTTATCGGAACGGCCAATGTCCTGGATAGTATACCCATTCCCTTACGCGATCGCATGGAAGTGATAGAGTTGTCGGGTTATACGGCTGATGAAAAGGAGCAGATCGCCAAGCGTTATCTGGTCGGCAGGCAGCTGGAAGCGAACGGCTTAAAGCCCGAGCAATGCGCCATTACCGATCAGGCCATACGGACTATCATCCAGGACTACACGCGCGAAGCCGGCTGCCGGAATCTGGAACGCGAAATAGGCGCCGTGTTCCGTCATGTCGCCATGGATATTGCCGAAGGCAAGGTGGCTCAGGAAGTGATCGATGCCGAGCAGATTCCGGCCATTTTAGGGCCCAAAAAATTTGAGAGCGATGTGGCCATGCGCACCAGCGTGCCGGGCGTTGCGACAGGACTTGCCTGGACGCCGGTAGGCGGCGACATCCTTTTTATCGAAGCGACCCGCATTCCCGGTACCGGAAAACTGATTCTGACCGGACAACTGGGCGAGGTGATGAAAGAAAGCGCCCAGGCCGCATTGAGTCTGGTCAAATTCCGGGCGGCTGAATTTGGTTTGGGCGAGGAGATGTTTAAGAAGACCGATATTCATGTGCATGTGCCCGCAGGCGCCATTCCTAAGGATGGGCCCAGCGCCGGCGTGGCCATATTCGTGGCGTTGTATTCGGCATTCTCCGAACGAATCGTGCAAAAGGACGCAGCGATGACCGGTGAAATCAGTTTGCGCGGGTTGGTTCTGCCGGTCGGCGGCATCAAGGAAAAAGTCATTGCCGCAGCGCGCGCCGGCATCAAGATGGTCATGCTGCCGGCGCGCAATAAAAGAGATTTTGAGGAAATACCGCAAGCGGTCCGGGATCAGCTTGAGTTTGTCTGGCTGGAGACGGTAGATGATGCGCTGGAGGTTGCGGTTGAAAAGACGGGCCGGAATAATCCTGAACCTACATGATATGTAGTTGTAGGGCACGCATCGCGTACCAGTCTTCTACCTTCTCATCAGAGCTTTGAGAAGGTACGCGATGCGTACCCTACGGTTGTGTATGATCAATAAATGATTTTCTGAGCTTTTAATGCGGCGTAAATATCGTCAATAGACGCTTTATCGCTGTCGAAAGCCATATCCGACAGTTCTGCTTTGCTGTTCACGCATAAACAGATCAATCCGGCATTTTTGACGGCCTGAATGAGCGGCGCAGCCTCCTCGGTTTCCAGGATGGTCGTGGCATGGCCGGTATCGAATAGTCTTCTTTCGAGTTGATAAGCCGCTTCCTTGCCGTTTGCGCCGGTCAAGGCGATAGCCGTTGCCGTCTGGCTGAACCGGGCTGCTCGCTCCGCCGCGCTGACCGGCTGTTGAACTTCATCTTCCGTATGGCCGGTGATCATGCCGGCGCCCACTGTGCCGTTGGTCAGCCGGTCGATGATAATGAACGAGCCGCTGCCTTTAACGCGTTTGTAGGGATCGAATACCACAGGCGCGTTGACTGAAACCGTGCAGGAGCCGATCTCGTTGAGCTTCAATTCGTTGGCGTCATGGTGCTCCAGCGTATTGACATCGATGCGGTGGTGAATCATCGAGATGGAGCCGGGCACGCTGCGCGTGGCCAGCTTGATGATGTACTGGCGGCCCGGCGTCATGGCTTGCTCGGCCATCCAGACGATGCTCGCCTTGAATTTATCCGCAACCGTGGCAGGCGTTTTTTCAGCGCCGACAATCATGTCGCCGCGGCTGATGTCGATTTCGTCTTCCAGCGTCAGGGTCACGGCCATGGGAGGAAAAGCCTGATCCAGCTCGCCATCATAAGTCACGATGGCCTTGATTTTGCTGTTTTTACCTGACGGCAGGGCAGTAATGCGGTCGCCCTTGCGGAAAATGCCCGACGCCACCGTGCCGCAAAAACCGCGGAAGTCGAGGTTGGGGCGATTGACGAACTGGACCGGGAAGCGCGCGTCGTCGAAGTTGCGGTCATTGGCGATTTCAATGGTGTTCAGCGCTTCCATCATCGGTACGCCGGTAAACCACGGCATATTGTCGCTGCGGTTGACAACGTTGTCGCCGTCCAGCGCCGACAGCGGGATAAAGGTAATATCGTGCAGATCCAGCGATTGGGTAAATGCCAGATAGTCGGCCTTGATTTTATTGAAGGTTTCTTCGCTGTAGTCGACCAGGTCCATTTTGTTGACTGCGACGATGATGTGCCTGATGCCCAGAAGGGAAGCGATAAAGCTGTGGCGCTTGGTCTGGGTCTGCACGCCGTAACGCGCGTCAATCAGGATAACGGCCAGATCGCAGGTCGAGGCGCCTGTGGCCATATTGCGCGTGTATTGCTCATGCCCCGGGGTGTCGGCAATGATGAACTTGCGTGTGGCGGTGGAAAAATAGCGATAAGCGACATCGATGGTAATGCCTTGTTCGCGCTCCGCCTGCAAGCCGTCAACCAGTAAGGCCAGATCGATTTTGCCGGCGCCCGTGGTGCCGGACTTGACGCTGTCGGCCTGGACCGCGGCCAGCTGATCTTCATAGATCATCTTGGAGTCATGCAGCAGGCGGCCGATCAGTGTGCTTTTGCCGTCATCGACATTGCCGCAGGTCAGGAAGCGCAACAATTCCTTGCGCTCATGTTGCGCCAGATAAGCGTTGATATCGGTACTGATTAAATCTGATTGGTGTGACATAGTATTGTTTCTCTGAATTCCTGTTATTGGTTGCAGTGGCGGGCAATATTAAAAATACCCTTCGCGCTTTTTCTGCTCCATGGAACCGGCCTGGTCGTGATCGATCAGTCGTCCCTGGCGTTCAGAGGTTGTGGTCAATAGCATTTCCTGAATGATTTCAGGCAGCGTAGTGGCGGTCGATTCGACAGCGCCCGTCAGCGGGTAGCAGCCCAAGGTGCGGAAGCGCACCATTTTCATTTCCACCTTGTCGTCCGGGCCGACCGGCATACGGTCGTCGTCGACCATGATCAGCATGCCGTCCTTGTTGACGACGGGGCGTTCCTTGGCGAAGTACAGCGGCACGATCGGGATGTTTTCCAGATGAATGTATTGCCAGATATCCAGCTCGGTCCAGTTGGAAAGCGGGAAGACGCGGATACTTTCGCCTTTGTCGATTCTGCCGTTATAGATGTTCCATAATTCCGGCCGCTGGTTTTTAGGGTCCCAGCGATGATTTTTATCCCGGAAAGAATAAACGCGCTCTTTTGCGCGGGATTTTTCTTCGTCGCGCCGGGCGCCGCCAAAAGCGGCATCAAAGCGGTATTTGTTCAGCGCTTGCTTGAGTCCTTCGGTTTTCATGACATCGGTATGTTTTTTACTGCCATGAGTAAAAGGACCTATGCCCTGGTCGACACCGTCCTGGTTGACATGGACCAACAGCTCAAGACCGAGTTCTTTAACCATGCGGTCGCGAAATTCGATCATTTCCTTGAATTTCCAGGTCGTATCGACATGCATCAAAGGAAAAGGGGGCTTGCCGGGATAAAAAGCCTTCATGGTCAGATGCAACATGACGGCGGAATCCTTGCCGATAGAATATAACATCACCGGGCGTTCAAATTCGGCGGCTACTTCACGAATAATATGAATACTTTCAGCTTCCAGCTGTTTGAGATGGGTCAGTTTATAATCAGTCATTAATAATCCGTCAGGAATGGGAATACCACGGTATAGTTATTGAGACAACTCAATAAGAAACCTTCTATTCTAATTTGATCAGGCAGTTAATGCCAGATTTGCTTGAAATTTATTGTATTGCGCCAGCTAGGGTTAATAGCATTACCGGTTCTTGATATGGCGGTAACCAAGATTTTGCATTTGCCGAAGAATCCAGTGTTGCCGCTTGAGTACATAGTTAGAGGGGCGGTTGGCGTGCAGTATGATCGGATTGGGCAGCGTGGCCGCCAGGAGCGCGGCCTGCGCGCGGCTGAGCTGTTTCGCAGGGATGCCGAAATAGTGGCGGCTGGCGGCCTCTATGCCGAACAAATGATTGCCGAATTCAGCTATGTTCAAATACATGACCAATATCCGCTCCTTAGTCCACATTATTTCGATCAATATCGTGAACCAGACTTCCAGTCCTTTGCGCAAAAAGCTTTTTGAGGGCGTCAGGAATAAATTTTTGGCCACCTGCTGAGAAATGGTGCTTGCCCCTCTCAGTTTGCCGCCATCCATATAGACATCAATTGAAGACTGTATGGAATCCAGATCAAATCCGGAATGCTGGAAAAACCGCTGGTCTTCGGAGGCAATCACGGCCGCCGAAGCATTGGAAGAAATTTTTTCCGAACTAGCCCAGGTATAGTCGATGGATTTAAACGTTTGATCGTCGACCAAATCTTCAAAATGCCGGTAGAGCATGAATGCCGATGTGGGAGCAGGGCACCAGCGCAATAATGCGCAGAGTGCGATAGATGTAACCAGAAAAGTCAGCAGCAGATAAAGCGCCGTATTTCGCAGTACGAGCCTTAGCGGCAATGACCGGAAGCTTCTGTTTCGCGGGTGTCGAGATTTTTTGGTCAAGTTGCTGAAAATTTTTATGTCTGATAGGGGCCTAATAGCCATTTAAAATGATTTGGAGACTGTCTGGTTAAATGGAAAATTTCAGGTTAAGGCGCGTTCTTCCGCGACAATTTTTTTCCTTGGGGAAGCACTTTATTGGTGAAGTTTAAATTAAAACCAGGCTTACGCAATAAACTTATATATTTTCATAACGCCTGCAAATATCAAAAAGATGCACTTATTCGCATAAATAAACAGCAAATTTGACAGATATTTATTTTAATATCAGGATAATGGATTTTAAGATTGATAAAATAATAATGAAAATTGACATCTCATACGCAGCGGTTTCTTCCGGATCATTGAAGAAAATAGCCAGAGGTCTGGTTATGGCCCTGTTTCTTTCATCTGTTGCGGGATGCGCCACAGTCGGCCATGAGTTTCCCGCCGGCCAGGTTTCAACTATCAAGATTGGTGAAACCACTCAGAATGATATACGCGCCACTTTCGGCAATCCCTGGAGAACCGGCATAGAGGATAGCTTGAGAACCTGGACTTACGGAATTTACCACTACAGCCTGTTCGATGACGCCAGCACGGAAGATCTTCTTATCCGGTTTGACAAGCGCGGTGTCGTTACCTCATTTGTATTTAACACGACCAAACGATCAAAATAGACCAAACAGGGTGCCTCATATATTGCTCGCACCCTGTCTCCGACCGTTTTTTAAGCGATGCTTTCCAGGTTGCGGACTATCTCCAAGGCCACTGCTTCGGCTACCTTGATGCCATCCACGGCCGCGGAAAGAATGCCGCCCGCATAGCCCGCACCTTCCCCAGCCGGATACAGTCCTCTGGTATTCAGGCTTTGATAGTCGGCGTTGCGCTTGATGCGCACAGGGGAGGATGTTCGCGTTTCAACGCCGGTCAGTACGGCATCGTGCATGGCAAATCCCTTTATTTTTTTATCAAACGCCGGAATGGCTTCGCGTATCGCTTCTATCGCGTAATCGGGCAGGGCTGAACTCAGATCGCATAAGTGCACGCCCGGCGTATAGGAGGGCTGCACGGAACCCAGCGCAACTGAGGGACGCTTGGCCAGGAAGTCGCCTACCAGCTGTCCCGGCGCTTCATAGGTCTTGCCGCCCAGTTCAAAGGCATGGGCTTCCAAGCGGCGCTGGAGCTCGATGCCGGCTAAAGGATGGCCCGGATAATCATCCGGCGTAATACCGACGACAATGCCGCTGTTGGCATTGCGCTCGTTGCGCGAATATTGGCTCATGCCGTTGGTCACGACATGGCCTGTCTCGGATGTGGCGGCTACCACCGTGCCGCCGGGACACATGCAGAAGCTGTAAACAGAGCGCCCGTTGCGGCAATGATGGACCAGTTTGTAATCGGCAGCACCCAGTAGCGGATGGCCCGCATTTTTGCCGAAACGGCAGGCATCGATCAACGATTGAGGATGTTCTATGCGAAAGCCGATGGAAAAGGGCTTGGCTTCAATGTAAACGCCGCGATCATAAAGCCTTTTGAAGGTATCCCGTGCACTGTGGCCGACGGCCAGCACGACGTGCTCGCAGCGAATCGTTTCGCCATTGGCGAGTACGACGCCGCGCACCTGACCGTTGTCGATGTTGATGTCGTCCACGCGGCTTTGGAAGCGTATCTCGCCGCCCAATGACTCGATGGTTGCGCGTATCTGTTCCACCATCGACACCAGCTTGAACGTACCGATGTGCGGTTTGCTGAGGTAGAGAATTTCAGCAGGCGCGCCGGCTTTGACAAACTCGGTCAGCACCTTGCGGCCGTAATGATTGGGATCCTTGATCTGGGTGTGGAGTTTGCCGTCGGAAAAAGTGCCGGCGCCGCCTTCTCCGAATTGCACGTTCGACTCGGGATTGAACACGCTTTTGCGCCAAAGACCGAAAGTATCTTTAGTACGCTCGCGCACCTCTTTGCCGCGCTCCAGAAGGATGGGCCGAAAACCCATCTGGGCCAGAATTAAAGCCGCAAACAGTCCGCAGGGCCCGGTGCCGATCACGACGGGGCGAGACGGCAGATCCTTGGGCGCATGGGCAACAAAGCGATAAGTTGTGTCCGGCGTTAAGGCGATATGCGGGGCGTCGCGCAGGCGCTTCAGTAAGGCTTGCTCATCGTCGGCTTCAACATCGATGGTATAAATAAGAAAAATCGAATCCCGATTGCGAGCATCAATACCGCGGCGAAATATTCTATAATTGATCAAATGTTCTGCGCTGAGGCCAAGTCGATCGAGAATAGCGGTTTTGATCATGCTTTCCGGATGATCGAGAGGGAGTTTAAGTTCAGTGATTCTCAACATGTAGTTTATTCCAGGATGCCTCTGTAAGAGGTCCTTGTATATTGCGGGTCAATGTGATGGGATAGGACTATTTTACCTTAATGGCCGTTTTCTTGTTAGTAGCTATTTAGGCGCTTTTTATTCAGTTATGCTTTTTAAAAAAATAAGGCATAGTGCAAACAAAACCATATTTACGTTGATAATAACCAGAACATGACCTTCGGTTTTGCAATGATCCGTCTATCAAAATATCTGTTATTAATCGGGCTTATTGCCGGCGCCTACTTTGCCTCTGGCTTACTGGGCCAAATGCTTAAAGTTCCGCCCAGTAATGCCGGCGCGCTGTGGCCGCCTTCCGGCATTTCTCTGGCGGCAATGCTCCTGCTGGGCAAGCGGATTTGGCCTGGTATATTTATAGGCAATTTCTGCATCAGCGCCTGGGCTTTCGGTTTCAGGGAAGAATCGCTGCTTATTTATGCGGTAACCGGCTTAGGGGCAGTGTCCTGCGCCGTTGCCGGCACTTATCTGATAAAACGTTTTGTCGGTTTTCCAAATCTGTTGGTTGAAGATAAAAGCATTCTGCTTTTCATGTTGCTTGGCGGCCCCTTAAGTTGTCTGTTACCGTCAACCATAGCCATGATCGCCATGAGCCTAGCGGGCATCATTTCGGCATCTGAAATTCCCATCAATTGGGTCAGTTGGTGGGTCGGCGATACCATGGGAGTATTGATATTCACGCCGTTGACGCTGATTGTCTTCGCCCAGCCTGAACATATATGGCGCAAGCGCCTGATTACAGTAGGCGTACCGCTTGTCATTGCGATCACATTAGTTGTTGTATTCTTCTCATATGTGCGAGAGGTCGATCAGCAGCAGCTTCAGGTAAATTTCAAAAATCAGGTCATTACCTTATCGCAAGCCTTAAAAAAACGTATTCATGGCGATCTGCATGCCATTAACAGTGTCCGGAGCTTTTTTGCGGGTTCCGATAATGTTGAAAATCAGGAATTCGCAATGTTTACCAAGCAGGCATTGTCTCCTTTTAAAGAGATAGAATCGCTGACATGGATAAGCCATATGTCGGCAGGCGTCGGCAATATTGAATTCACTTCCATACTTAACAAGCGAATAACCGGCTTTCCAAACACTGATTCGGTATTTCCGGCCAATCCCAGCCACCTGCTAAAAGGTGATTTTACCTCGTCCGAATTTGGATACCTCTTGGTCGATGGTGATAAGGTTAAACTGGTGACGCCTGTTTTTAACAAAGCAAAAGACAATGAAAAGCTGCTACGGGGAGCCATTGTAACCAGTATTTCGATTGATGAACTGGTGCGTGAATCGTTCAATGAATTGAATACAACAGGCAGTTTCTTGACTATCAGTACTTCTAAAGGCGCAGAGAACCAGAAAAAGATCATTTATTCCAATGCTGGAGAGCAGCAGGTTAAAGCTTCCGAACAATACGCATTCTCAGTCGCTGATCAACAATGGCGATTGAGTTTTTACCATGATTTGGTTTTGGAAAATTCTCGCATTTGCTGGCCGATATGGTGGGTTTTATTCAGTGGTTTGCTGTTTGCCAGCTTACTCGGCATCGGCCTTTTGATGCTGACGGGGCGTTATTTTCGGACGGAATCCATTATCGAGGAACGCACAGCGGCGCTACTGCAGGCAAAAAATGCGGCCGAAACGGCCAATAATGCCAAAAATCAGTTTCTGGCCAATATCAGTCATGAGTTGCGCACGCCGTTGAACGGCATACTGGGTTTTACGCAACTGTTGCAGAAGAGATCCTCACTCCCTGAGGACGTTAAAAAGCACGTCAATATCATCAAGCAATGCAGCGATAATCTTCTGACGCTGATTACCGATATTCTCGATATTTCAGCGATTGAGTCCAATAAAATTAAAATCGATATCGGGAATTTTGACTTTGAACACCTGTTGTCCAATCTGGTTGAAGTTTTCAAATTGCAAGCCGATGAAAAAAATCTGGTTTTAATCGTCAACAATGAAGTCACGCACCGGTATTTGAAAGGGGATGAAACGCGCATCCGGCAAATCCTTGTCAATTTACTCAGCAATGCCATCAAATATACTGATTACGGCAGCGTGAGCATCACGTCAAGCTACTATAACGGCAATTTGATCGTTTCCGTTGGCGATACAGGCTGCGGAATTGCCCAAAAGGATCTGGAACAGATTTTTTCACCTTTTGTGCAGATCAATGCCTCTGATTTTGTCAGGGACGGGGTGGGCCTCGGCTTGGCCATTACCCGCGAACTGGTCGATTTTATGGGCGGCGATATCACCGTCACCAGTCAGCTCGGCAAAGGCAGTATTTTTTCAGTTTCACTGCCGCTGCCGATCAGTGCCAGAAATCAGTATGACGCAATCCCTCAGAAACAGGTCTCAACCGAGAGAAATACTGCCACACGCGTATTGATTGCCGATGACAGCGAGATTAATTTGCTATTGCTGGCCAATATGCTTGAGCAGTATGGTTGTGTCGTCGATTCAGCCATAAACGGCCAGGATGCGTTGCAATTAATCGGCGAACGAGACTATCAGGTGGCGCTTATAGATATCAATATGCCGGTCATGACCGGCCTGGAATTGGTGAAAATTATAAGAAGCCGGCACAATCCGCTAAAAATCGCCGCTATCAGCGCCTATGCCGATGACCATAAGATAATGGAAGCATTGAATGCCGGGTTTGATTTTTATTTAACCAAGCCGCTTGATGAAAGCAAATTGATAAGAATATTGATGAGCGTGCGCCAAGAAGAAAAAATCACTGCTGGTGATCCTAAGCCGGTTAAGAAAAACTCGGTTTTGCCTGGTATAGGGAAAACGTAAAAAGCCCTGCGATAAGATTTAACAACCAGGTCATTTGCCAGAAAAACTTGTTAATAAAGACAGAAAGAGACCCTAACATGACAAGCATAAGACAATTGCTCAGTTTGGCAGTGCTGCTATTACTGCCCCAATTAAGCCCGGCTGCGGATTGGCCGAATTTCAATCTGCTCAAGGTCGATCCCGCACAGTTGCCTAAACCGGAAACGGTAAAAATCGATCATGATCCTGTCTATAAATCAGCTAAGGAATACGAAGCTTATCCGCTTTCGGAAATCTTGAAAAAAATTCCCATGCCGCCTTCTTTAAAAGCAGATGAACTGGTGGTCGTATTTACAGCCGCCGATGGCTATAACGTGTCCATGGCTTATCAGGATGCCATGGCCGAGCAGGGATTTATTGCTTTCAAGGACAACGCCGCCGAGCCCCAAAAATGGCAGGAATTTAAATTCGGCAAGCAGACTGTCACGCCAGCGCCATTTTATCTGGTTTGGCCGAAAAAAGGACTGGACGAGTGGCGCTATCCCTGGCCGTTTCAACTGGTTTCGCTGTCATTGCAACCTGCCAAGACCTATTTCGGCGCCGCTGCGCCTGCCAAGGCTGATGACCGGGTCAACAACGGCTTTAAATTGTTCAGCCGCTACTGTATTCGCTGCCATTCGGTGAATCTTGCCGGGGGCGAGGTCGGTCCGGAACTGAATGTGCCGAAAAACGTTACCGAATATTTTAAGGAGCAGGAGTTGCCCGGATTCATACGCAATGCGACTGCTTATAGGGCCGGCACGAAAATGCCTTCGTTTGAGAGCCTTATCACGCCTGATGACGCCCAGGATATCGTGCAGTACCTGAAACAAATGAGTTTGGAAAAAACGCAGTAAACGGATGGGATGCACAAGAAATGTCATCCTCTTGCTATGCGGGCAGGGGATGGCCATTTCAGCAGCATATCCGTTTTTTATGATCAGGCAGGCAAGCGCCGAGATAACGGGATGACTAAACCCGTATTAACTCTGTAAAATAGCGGTTTTCAATTTTTCATCGTTCAAGAATAGAATGCGTACTACTCAATTTCCACTCAATACTATTAAAGAAACTCCGGCCGATGCCGAAATCGCCAGCCATCAGTTGATGATCCGCGCCGGACTTATCCGCAAACTGGCCGCCGGGCTTTATACCTGGCTGCCGTTGGGGTTGCGGGTATTACGCAAAGTGGAAAGAATCACGCGCGAAGAAATGGAAAGAGCCGGCGCGCTGGAAGTTCTGATGCCGGCACTGCAACCGGCCGAATTATGGCAGGAGACCGGCCGCTGGGAGCAGTACGGCCCGGAACTGGCGCGCATGAAAGACCGCCACGACCGTGATTTCTGCCTGGGGCCTACGCATGAGGAAATCATCACCGATCTGGCGCGCAACGAAATCAAAAGCTACAAGCAATTGCCCATTACTTATTATCAGGTGCAAACCAAATTCCGCGACGAAATCCGCCCGCGCTTCGGCGTTATGCGTTCGCGCGAATTCGTCATGAAGGATGCCTACTCGTTCCATCTCGACCAGGCTTCGCTGCAGGAAACCTACGATGTCATGTATAAGGCTTATACCAATATCTTCACTCGTTTCGGCTTGAAGTTCCGCGCCGTGATTGCCGATTCCGGCTCAATCGGCGGCGCCGTTTCGCATGAATTCCACGTGCTGGCCGATTCCGGCGAAGACGCCATCGCCTTCTCGACCGGGAGCGACTACGCGGCCAATGTCGAAAAGGCCGAAGCCATCATGCCGGCCGGATCGCGCGCCCAGCCGACCGCCGCATTGACGCTGGTTGATACGCCCGATCAGCACAGCATCGAAGAAGTCAGCCGCTTTTTAAACATTTCACCGCAACAGTGCCTGAAAACCTTGATAGTGAGAGGCGAAGAAGAGGGCACGCTGGTTGCTTTGCTGTTAAGAGGCGATCACGAACTGAACGAGATCAAGGCCGAAAAAATTGACGGCATTGCCGCGCCGCTGAGCTTTGCCAGCGATGAGGAAGTCTACCACGCCTGCCGATGCAAGCCCGGTTCCATCGGCCCGATCGGACTGGATATAAAAATTATCGCCGACCGCAGCGTGGTCCTGATGTCTGACTTCGTCTGCGGCGCCAACCAGGACGGCAAGCATTATCAAGGCGTCAACTGGGAGCGCGATCTGCCGGTGCCTGCGCAAATCGAAGATCTTCGCACGGTCGTCGAAGGCGATCCCAGTCCGGACGGCAAAGGTACGATCACGCTGGCGCGCGGCATTGAAGTCGGCCATATCTTCCAGTTAGGCACCAAATACAGCGCTGCAATGAAAGCCGACATCATCAATGAGGCCGGCAAAAACCAGACCATGATCATGGGCTGCTACGGTATCGGCATTTCACGCGTGGTGGCGGCGGCCATCGAGCAAAATCACGACGACAGGGGCATTATCTGGCCGGACAGCCTGGCGCCGTTCCAGGTTGCGCTCTGTCCCATGAACATGCATAAATCCGAGCGTCTGAAGGAAGCCTCCGAAAAACTGTATCAGGACCTGCAGGCGGCCGGCATCGAGGTGTTGTTCGATGATCGTAAAGTCCGCGCCGGCTTCATGTTCTCGGACATGGAACTGATCGGCATTCCGCACCGCATAGTCGTCGGCGACCGCGGCCTGGATACGGGCACGGTCGAGTACAAGGCCAGAACGGAGCAGGACAGCCAGGAGATTCCGTCTACAGAAATTATCGACTTTTTAAAAGCCAAGCTGAATAGATAGGATTGGGTTAAAAATAACTTTCCGATTTATCGATGAAATCATGTAAGGGCGAATTCATTCGCCCTTACACACTATTGCACCCGAAAACCGGGAAATTATTTACGGGCAAATCCATAGTTGATTGACCACGAAGGACTCATGGATGTGTGAGGTCGTTTGAAAACTGCTCCTGCGTCGCCTAGCGCGCCTACTGTTTGGGATCAAAGGAGGCAGACTCGATTGATTGTGGAGCAAATGAGTTTCACCGCCTGAGGGCGGATGATAGTGTGCGTCAAGCGGCTTATAGAGCGCTGTTCAATCAGCCAATTTCCGAGACCCAAATTAACGAAATCAGAGAGGCGACTAACAAGGCGTGGGCGTTGGGCGACAGCCGCTTCAAGGAACGCATTCAATTACAACTGGCGCGGCGGGTAGAGCCCATTCCCAGAGGAGGTGACAGAAAGTCGGCTCAATTTAAAATCAATCGAGTCTGACCCTTTGATTCGTTATTGGAACAGATGCTGCGGATCTCAAATGGAGTCTCTGCGATGGTCGGGATGCTGCTAGTGATACTGCATGGTGGTGGAGAACAACAAGGAAGAATTCCAAAGATTCAAGGAGACTTTGCGGATTGTTTGCCAGACACCAAGCCGTAAATCTCATGATAAGCCGCGTAAGGCGGGCGACTTTCAGCTGCCGCTTCGCTCATCGTTAGACGTAAACCATGCTTCGAGGCACTGATATGACAAAAAAAGATTATATTCATCCGAACGCACCCGCCGGTGGCGGGGGGCCTGGTGCTTTCCGAAGTGCTGGACCGTTGGGTACGAACCCAAGCATGGACAAATGGATGCATCCAGGCCCCCTTGGAACAGAACCGCAATTGCAAATCGGGATATTACCTAAAGTTCCTGATACAACAGCACATTACGATGTTCAACGAGGAGATTCGCTCTGGTTAATCGCTATTCGTAAACTGGGAGATGGACGTTACGCCAATGACTTAGCCAGACTGAATAAGACTTCCCCTCAAGCGATACTGCACATTGGACAACGGCTAATAGTACCGGACTACCAGCGCTATGATCTAACCGTTACTTACATGCTGTCGGAAATGTTGAAAAATGCCAATAGCTCTGAAGCCAAGGCCATAACAGATGCCATTAGCCGGAGCAAACAGTTGAAAAACGAGAGCAACAAGGCGATTGAAGACATAAAGAAAACTAAATGGTACGAGCTATTTCGTATATATGGCAATCAAGAAATTTTAAATTCAACGATGCAACAATCAGGTATTGCGATGGCAGAAGCTCAAGCCCGCTGGTTTTTGCAGGTTCGCCAAGGCGGTCCTTGGGATCACAAGCCAATTCTGCAAAAAATGTACCTGTCTATGGGCTCGCCACCGCGTCCATTTGGAATGATGGGGAAAGCATTCCACTTCCCAATCCGCGGTGATCTTTTTCATGAATATTATTACGACATTTGGTCAAACATTCATTATGGCTATGTTGGCACGAAGTGTGGTTTTGATGAACCTACGCTTCAGGGCGGTGCGGCATCAGGGCTCCCGGGCGCAGGCGATAATGACGAAGGAGATGTCATCAGTGTAAAAATAGGCATTGATCTCTGGAATAACTCAGGTCTAGGGCTTAACACTGATACGCTTCGGAAAGCAATCATCTCCCATGCAGCGGATTATATGGCCGCACAAAACCGCGAGATTAGGCAAGGGATAAAAGAAGAAAATGCCACCAATGTAATCATTGCCGACAATGACTATAAATAGCCTACAAGCTAAAGTTTTGAGACCCCCAATGAATGAAACCATCAAACAACCCTCATTGATTTTTTCAATAGGCAAAATTTTATATTTCCTGCTGCCCTTTCCTGTCGCCTTGCTATCTCTAAGTCTCATGAGCATGTATATGAAATACTACGACATCGGAGTTAATATG
>NZ_JAZHOC010000038.1:0-29217 GCF_036553575.1 Methylobacter sp. Wu1
TCGGCAGCATGTCGTCGATGCGCAGGCGCGTGGCCAGCAGCGATTGGTGGGCGTCGCGCAGGACGACTTCGGTGATGCCTAACGGCTTAGGATTGTTGTTTTGTGCCATGCTTTAACCTTTTGGGGTTCAATTCGCGGACCTTTGGGGTCGGTTTTAGTTGATGGGAATGTGGAGCGCGCAGCCTGTCCCCCACGGCGCAGGCCTACGCACATATCATCCGGCAGCATGCCGGACACCGAAATCATTAATGCCGGGATCGGTACTGATGCACAGCCGCACTAATCGCGGCGATCACGCTAGCCTCAGTACCGGCGCCAGCCGCTGGCCGGACTGGACTGGCAGCCGGCGGCGCATCCGGAAAATAGCGCTGCACCAGTGCCGACATCAGATTCATGGCCAGCACAAGCATGGCCAGAAACAGGAAAACGAGGCCCATACCGACCATCATTAACTCTATCCCGCTCATCATCAGTTCTGTCATAGTGTTAAACCTTGCTGTTTAAAATTATCCGCCCATTATCCATAAAACTCATACTCTAAACAAACTCAGATAACTAAATTGATGATTTTTTTGGATTAGCATCAGCATTAACTTATAATAATCATCAATCATACTTTTCCTAAATAGTGAATTTTCGTGTAAAGTAGCGGTCTCTAAGCTGGCAGTTTTATTGCTATGAAAACTGCTGAAGGTCTGCATTTGTATTTTAAGAGTCGGTAATTAATGTTATCACTAGCTAGTATTGGGACTGCTGCCCTGTTTATGATCGCGCTTGGTGTGGTTCTGGCAGCAATTCTGGCTATCGCAAGTAAAAAATTATTTGTCTATGAAGATCCCCGAATTGACGCCGTAGATGAGATGCTCCCGCAAGCTCAGTGTGGTGCTTGCGGCGTTCCCGGCTGCCGCCCCTTCGCCGAAGCGGTTGTCGCCGGCGTTCGAAGCCCTTCCGGCTGCACCGTCAACACGCCTGAAGCCAATCAATTGATCGCCGATTACATGGGCGTTGACGTAGGCAGTCAGGAAAAAGTCGTCGCGCGCCTGGCTTGCGCCGGCGGAACTCATGTCGCTTACAAACGCGCCGAATATCAGGGATTGAAATCCTGCCAGGCCGCCTCGGTGATTGCCGGCGGCGGCAAAGGTTGCAACTGGGGCTGCCTGGGCCTGGGCGACTGCGCCGATGTCTGCGATTTCGACGCTATATATATGGACGAGCATGGGCTGCCTATCGTCATTGAAGATAAATGCACCGCCTGCAATGACTGCGTCGTCGTCTGCCCCAAGGATTTATTCTCCCTGCAACCGGTCAGCCATCAATTGTTCGTTGCCTGCAAAAGCCTCGATGAAGGCGATGAAGCGCAGCACGAATGCGAAGTCGCCTGTACGGCCTGCGGAAAATGCGCCGTCGACGCACCTAAAGGTCTGATCGAGATCAAAAACAATCTGGCCGTTATCGATTATGCCAAGTATGCAGATTTCACGGTAGACCGAACGCCGATAGAGCGCTGCCCGACCGGCGCCATCGTTTGGATAGACAGCAAATTGGGCACGCCCCGTTCCAGCCACGGCAAAGAATCGAAGAAAAAGGTTCTGCGCACGGAATCACTGCCTTTGGGCTAACCGAATTTTTTCACATTATTTAATTCTACAAAACGCTTGAACCGGACAAGCCGGCTTTTGTACGTTTTTACTAGAGGAACCTTGAATGGCTTTTTTCGGCAAAAAAGAAAACAAAACGTTTAAATATCCTGGCATACGCATGGCCATGGACGGCAGCCAGGCCGTCATCATGGTCGAACGCGAATCCAGCGATGCTGCCGGCGCTTATCCTATTACGCCTTCGACCGACATGGGTGAAGGCTGGGCCGTGGAAATGGCCAATGGCCATCTGAATATTTCCGACAGACCGTTGATTTTTGTCGAACCCGAAGGCGAGCATGCCGCGGCAGGCGTTACGGCCGGCATGTCCATGACCGGACTCAGGGCCACCAACTTTACATCGGCGCAGGGCGCGGCCTACATGCATGAGTCCCTGTATGCAGCCGTGGGCAAGAGGCTGCCTTATGTCCTGAACATGGCTTGCCGCGCCATCACGAAATCGTCGCTGAACGTGCACTGCGGCCATGACGATTACCATTGCATCGATGACACCGGCTTCATTCAGGTCTTCGCCAAGGACAACCAGGAAGCGGCCGACCTGAACATTATCGGACGAAAAATCGCCGAGCTGTCGCTGAACCCCATCGTCGTGGCTCAGGACGGCTTTTTGACGACGCATCTGATCGAAGCCTTGAACGTACCGGAAAGAGAGCTGATCGAAGAATATCTGGGCCGCCCCGACGACATCATCAACACGCCGACGCCGGCGCAGCGCATTATTTACGGCCCGACCCGCCGCCGCATTCCCGAACTCTGGACGGTCGACAAACCGATGATGTCGGGCGTAGTGCAGAACCAGGACAGCTACATGCAGGCCGTCGCCGGCCAGCGCCCCTATTTCTTTGATCACGTCAGCGTGTTCGCCGATCAATGCATGGATGAATGGTACGAACTGACCGGCCGCCGCTATCGCCGCATCGGCGAATACCGCTGTGATGATGCTGATTACCTGATCGTCGCGCAAGGCAGCGTGATCCATACGGCCGAAGCTACGGCCGATTACCTGCGCAAAAAACGCGGCATCAAGGTCGGCGTCGTCAACATAACGATGTTCCGCCCGTTCCCCGGCGACCTGATCTCGCACGTGGTCAGAGGCCGCAAAGGCGTTACCGTCATGGAAAGAACCGACCAGCCCATGGCCGAAGATTTGCCGCTGATCCGCGAAATCCGCACAACCATGGCCAAGGCCGTGGAAAACGGCAACTCCAGCGAACTGCCTTTCCCCGGCTACGCCGCCTATAAGAAAGACACCGATTCATCGCCGCTGTATTCGGCCTCTTTTGGCCTGGGCAGCCGCGATCTGCAGCCGGAAGGCATCATCGCGGCCGTTGAAAACATGCTGCCGGACGGCAAGCATCAGAAATTCTTTTATCTGGGCATCCAGTTCGTCCGCGATCAGGCTTACTCGCCCAAACAGGAAATTCAGCAGCAGGCCGTCATCGATGCTTATCCGCGTATCCGCGATCTGGCGCTGACCGGCTCCGAAAACCCGAACCTGATGCCCGAAGGCGCGATTACCGTGCGCATGCACTCGGTCGGCGGCTGGGGCGCGATCACGACCGGCAAAAACCTGGCCATGACCCTGTTCGATCTGCTCGACTACGAGATCAAGGCCAACCCCAAATACGGCTCCGAGAAAAAAGGCCAGCCCACCACGTACTATCTGTCGGCCGCGCCGGAAAAAATCCGTCTGGCCTGCGAATATGCGTTCGTGGACGTGGTCATGTCGCCCGACCCGAACGTCTTCACGCACTCGAACCCGCTGGCCGGCCTGAAGGAAAACGGCGTCTTTATCATCCAGAGCAGCCTGTCTTCGCCCGAAGAGGTCTGGCGCTCGTTCCCGAAAGCCTCGCAGCGCTACATTGCCGACAAGAAAATCAAGGTCGCCTACATCGACGCCTTCAAGATCGCGCGCGAGGAAGCCAAGGACCCCGACCTGCAATTCCGCATGCAGGGCATCGCCTTCCAAGGCGCTTTCTTCGAGGCGGCGCCGCTGGCGGGCAACCTGAACAAGAGCAAGGACGAGATCCTGCAGGCAATCCATGACACCCTCAACGCCAAATTCGGCAGCAAGGGCAAGCAGGTCGTCGAGGACAACTTCCGGACCGTGAAACGCGGCTTCCTTGAAACCCATGAACTTGACATCAGCGCCATGGTTGTCGGCGATGTCGCGCCCTGGGCCGAGAAGAAAGAAGCCACGGCGCCATTAACATTGTTGCGCAAGCCCGCCAACGACGATGCGCTCTCCGATATCCACCGATTCTTCGAGCAGACCGGCAGCAACTATATCAACGGCCGCGGCAGTGAAAACCTGGCCGATCCGTTCATGGCGCTGAGCATCGTGCCGGCGGCGACGGGCATTTACCGCGACATGACGCAGATCCGTTTCGAGCATCCAACCTGGATTCCCGAGAACTGCACCGCTTGCGGCGACTGCTACACGGTTTGCCCTGACAGCGCCATCCCGGGGCTGGTCAATACGGTCAATGAAGTTTTCGAGACCAACATCAAGCGCATCGAAAAAACCGGCAAAACGGTCAAACACCTGCGCCGGGCCATCCGTACCGTCGAGAAAAAATACCACGCCCTGGCTGCTACGCGCTCGGAAGGCACCACATTGGGCCCGGTATTCAATAAAGCGATAGGCGATACGATCGCCGAATACCCGGAAGCCGAGCGCGAAGAAGTCTCTACCGAATTCCAATGGTTCAAGGATGCCATGGGCTCGTTCAAATTCGCGCTGACCAAGCCTTACCACGATGCGGTCAACAAGCGCACGCCCAATAACGGCGGCCTGTTTTCGATCACCATCAACCCGATGGCCTGCAAGGGCTGTATGGAATGCGTCAAGGTCTGTAACGACAATGCGCTGGAAGTGACGCCGCAGACCGTCGACAGCGTCAAGACCTTGCGCGAAGACTGGGATTACTGGATGGATCTGCCGACCTCGAATCCGAAATACAACCGTATCGACGATCTCGATGAAAAAGTCGGCGCGCTGACCAGCATGCTGCTGGACAAGAAAATCTACAGTTCCATGAACTGCGGCGATTCGGCCTGCTTGGGTTGCGGCGAGAAAACCATCATCCACCTGTTCACAGGCGCCGTAACGGCACTGATGCAGCCGCGCGTCAAGAAACAGGTCGCCAGGATCGACGCGCTGATTGTCGGCATGGAGAAGCATATCCGCCTGAAGCTGGCGGAATCGCTCGACATCAATGATATCGAAGCCATCGAGGCCGCAATTGAAGCCAATAAAAACGTTGACCTGACCCTGGCCAAACTCAGCAGTGCGCTGGATGCCGGCAAGCCGTCCAAGCCTATTGATGCGGCTTGGCTGAAATGGGCGTCGCAGATTTCCGCCAAACTGAAACACCTGAAATGGCTGTATCTGGAAGGCCCTACCGGCAACGGCCGCGTGGAAATGGGCATCACCAACAGCACGGGCTGTACGTCGGTCTGGGGTTCGACCTTCCCGTTCAACCCTTACCCGTTCCCGTGGGCCAACCACCTGTTCCAGGATGCGCCGTCTTTGGCGATGGGCGTCTTTGAAGGCCACATGCTCAAGATGACGGAAGGTTTCAAGGCCATCCGCATGGCGGAACTGGAACTGGCCGGCAAATACGACAAGGACGAACACGACAGATTCTTCAAGTATTTCGACTGGCGCCAGTTCTCCGAGCAGGAATATCTGATGTGCCCGCCCGTGGTCTGCGTCGGCGGCGACGGGGCCATGTACGACATCGGCTTCCAGAACCTGTCGCGCTGCCTGATTTCGGGCCTGCCGATCAAGGTGCTGATCCTGGATACGCAGGTTTATTCCAATACCGGCGGCCAGGCCTGCACCTCCGGCTTTATCGGCCAGATATCGGACATGGCGCCTTACGGCCAGGAAGCGAAAGGCAAGTTCGAGCTGCGCAAGGAAATGAGCCTGCTCGCGATGGCGCACCGGACGTCCTACGTCATGCAGGGTGCCATCTCGCATGTCAACCACCTGCTGGAAGGGTACATCGACGGCCTGAATTTCCGTGGCCCGGCCGTATTCAACATCTATGCCGTCTGCCAGCCTGAACACGGCGTGGCCGACGATGCGTCGGAAATGCAAAGCCGCCTGGCCGTCGAGTCGCGCGCTTACCCGCTGCTGACTTTCGATCCGCGCCTGGGCAATACCTGGGAGGAATGCACGTCCATCCAGGGCAATCCGGACATTGACAAGGACTGGACGACTTACACGCTGAAGTTCGTCGATGAATACGGTCTTGAAGAAACCCTGGACGTACCCATGACGTTCGCTGACTGGGCCTTGACGGAAGGCCGCTTCCGCAAGCACTTCAAGTTCGTGCCGCCGTCCCAGTGGACCGATGAGATGATGCCGCTGATCGAGTTTATCGATCTGCCGAGAGAGGATAAAGCCGAATATATTCCATTCATTTATGCCGTGCATCCGGACACCAATACGCTGGTGCGCGTGGTCGTCGATCCTGAAATCGTCCTGTCGACGATTGAGCGGCGCGACTTCTGGCATATCCTGAAAGGCATCGTCGGCGCCAACCGGCCGACCATAGACTTGAAAGCGGTCGCCGATCAGGCCAAAGCGGAAATGGCTTCCAGCATTGCTGCCAACCTGGTGAACATGGTGGGCGGTGGCGACGCCAGCACTTTAGCCAGCCTGTTGACTCCGTCAGCTATAACAGCCGCGCCAGCGCCAGTAGTGGCAACTCCTGCAGAGGCCGCTCCCGCACCTGCCCCAGCGGCGTCTGCCGCAGCGACAGCTGCGCCGGCTCCTAAAGCCGCTGCCGGCGGGCATGAATCGGTCTGGATTGAAACGCCTAACTGCACGACCTGTGATGAATGCGTCGACATTGCGCCAGCCATCTTCCAGTATAATGCCGAGAAAAAAGCCATTGTCGTCAATCCGACAGCCGGCACTTACGAGCAGATCGTGAAAGCCGCTGAAAAATGCACGGCCGTGATCATTCATCCCGGCACTCCCTGGAATCCGGATGAGCCTAATCTTGAGAAGCTCATCAAACGTGCGGAGAAGTTTCAATAAGACGTTCTATCTTTAAGGCTTAAACCTAAGATGGATTAAACAGTAAATCTTACGAATGACTGCAGATGCAGTTGCCTGGAGCCCGAAGGAAAGCCTGCACAGCAACCCTATTGTGCAAGACTTATCCTTCGGGCTCTTCGTGGTTTATGAACGGGCAAATTCCTTAGCCCCGTTGTGATTTTTATACTAGTTAGGACTATGAGTTTACTAAAGCTGTTCGGCAGAAAAACCGTCTCTAGCAGAAAAACCTTTCCCAAGGGCATACACCCTGCCGAATATAAAGAACAGACCAGTGCCAAGCCGACCCGCCGGCTGCCTTTCGCGCCGCAGGTCATCGTGCCTTTGTCGCAGAGCATCGGCAAGCCCTCAATCGCTGTCGTGCACAAAGGCCAGCAAGTGGAGCGCGGCGAAGTGATTGCCGTTGCTGACGGCCCGCTGTCCGTGCCGCTGCATGCGCCGGTCACAGGCACCGTCAAAGGCATCGAACTCATGCCGACGCCGTCCGGCGCCAAAAAAGACTGCATCGTCATCGACACGCAGCCCAGCTCGTCGCAGATACCGATTCGAGGTGAAGAGCGCGACATTGAGTCCATGAGCCGCGAAGAGCTGATCCAGGCCGTCAAGGATACCGGCATGGTGGGCCTGGGCGGGGCCAGCTTTCCGACGCATTTCAAGATGACCGTGCCGGAAGGCAAGAAAGTGCATACCGTGATCGTCAACGGCTGCGAGTGCGAGCCGTTTATGACGACCGATCACCGCGTCATGCTCGAAAACGTCAAAAACTTGATCCTGGGCATCCGCATCGCGATGAAATCCGTGGACGCCGGCAAAGCCATAATCGGCGTCGAAGACAACAAGCCCGATGTTCTGGCCGCCATCAAGCCGCATCTGCCCCAGGATGGCAGCATCACGATCGAGGCCGTCGAGACGAAATATCCGCAGGGCGCCGAGAAAATGCTGATCTATTCGCTGCTCGGCGTCGAGGTGCCGTCCCGCGGCCTGCCGGCCGACATCGGCCTTGCCGTATTCAACGTCGCGACACTGGCCGAGCTCGGCCGCCTGCTGCCGCACAGCCAAGGACTTATCGAGCGCGTCATCACCATTACCGGCGATGACCTGGAAAAGCCCGGCAATTACATCGTACCGATCGGCACGCCGCTGCGTTATATTCTGCAATACGCAAACTTTACCGGCCATCAGGCGGAGCTGATCCTTGGCGGCCCGATGATGGGCACGGCCGCCGCATCACTGGATACGCCCGTTACCAAAGGCACCGGCACAGTCCTTGTACTCGACGAGCGCGCTACCAAAAATGACGACATTCTGCCGTGCATCAAATGCGGCAAATGCCTGCAGGCCTGCCCGATCAATCTGAATCCGTGCGAACTGGGCCAACTGGCGGCCAAACGGCGCTATGATGTCATGGAGGAGCAGTACCACCTCAATGATTGCTTCGAATGCGGCTGCTGCAGTTATGTCTGTCCGTCCAATATTCCCTTAGTGCAGTACTTCAGAATCGCCAAAGTACTGAATCGAGAAAGGCACCTGAACAATGGCTGAAAAATCACCCAAAATTGACATCCGCACGTCGCCTTATATCCGGCGCGCGCCTACCGTCCCTGAAATCATGCGCCATGTTGTTTATGCCTTGCTACCGATCTGCGCCTATTCGGTTTACCAGTTCGGCATCAGCGCCTTGGCCTCGATGATCGTGACGACCACGGCCGCTGTCGGGACCGAGCACTTTTTCTGCCGCATGGCCGAGAAGCGCTCGACCATCGGCGACTTCAGCGCCGTCATCACAGGCTTACTGCTGGCTTTGACATTGCCTCCGGGCTTTCCGTTATGGATGGGCGCAGTCGGCGGTTTCGTCTCGATTGCGCTCGGCAAAGCCCTGTTCGGTGGGCTGGGATTCAACGTCTTCAATCCGGCCCTGGTCGGGCGGGCGTTCGTCCAGGCCGCGTTTCCGGTCGCGATTACGACCTGGACGCCGGCTTTTGCCCTGAACCGTTTCAGCGAATTCATTCCATCCACGCTGGCCTTCCCGTTCATGACCGCCGACCCTACGGCCGAATGGACGCTGAACACAGCCATTGACGGCTTCACCGGCGCGACCCCCTTGGCGCTGATGAAATTTCAAGGCGTCATGACCGATGCGAAGGACTTGTTTCTGGGCACGGTCGCAGGCTCGGCCGGCGAACCCTCGTCTCTGCTGATTCTGCTTTGCGGCGCTTATCTGGTGTACAAGAAGATGCTCGACTGGCGCATCACTGCCGCGGTCATTTTCGGCACGTTCATAACGGCTGGATTTTTTCATCTGATGAACCCGTCCCAATATCCAAGCGCCGGTTTCATGATATTTTCGGGAGGCCTGATGTTTGCGGCCGTTTTCATGACCACCGACATGGTGTCATCGCCGGTCACGCCGCTGGGCATTTTCATTATCGGTTTTTTGGTCGGCTTCATGACGGTCATCATCCGCCTGTTCGGCGCCTTGACCGAAGCGGTCATGTATGCCATTTTGTTCGGCAATGCCGCAACGCCTATTATTGAATCTTTCACTCAGCCGCGTATTTTCGGCGCCCGCAGAGATAAGGACTAAGCATGAGCAATCCCGATCCGCAAATTCCGCAACTGCCTTCCAGCCTGTCACTGATCCAGAAACTGGGTGCCGTCGCTTTGATATCAGGCCTGCTGGTGGCAATGGTTTATGAATATACAAAACCCATGATAGCCGACAATCACCGTGTGGCACTGGAAGCGGCCTTGTACAATGTGTTGCCGGCCAGCGCCAGCTCGCGCCTGACTTTTCGCCTGGAGGATGAGCAGCTCACGCTGGTCCCGGACGATACGCCCAATGAGGGCGATCTGATTTACGCCGGCTACGACAACGAGCATAAACTGGTCGGCATCGCCTTGACGGCGGCGGCGCAGGGTTATCAGGATACGGTAAAGATCCTCTATGCCTATGATCCGTACAGCAGTTGCATCAAGGACTTCGTCGTCTTGAAAAGCACCGAAACGCCCGGCTTTGGCGACAAGATCGCCACCGACGAAAGTTTCCTGAAAAATTTCGAATGCCTGGACGCCAAAGTGAACGAGGATCAATCGGCCCTGGCCCATGCTATTAAAACGGTACGGCACGGCACCAAGAAGAATCCCTGGGAAATCGACGCGATCGCCGGCGCCACGATTACATCCAATGCCGTCGGGCGCATGCTCGACAAGAGCGGACAGCTCTTCCATCCCGCTATTGCCCAGAATTTAAACCTGCTGGAAAATACCCAGCGCTCAACCCAACCCTAGAGAGGTGATGTATGTCAACGCCTGCCCCTAAACAAGAAACGCCGGTAACACTGGAAATATTTACCGCAGGGCTGTGGAAGGAAAACCCGATTTTCGTCATGATGCTGGGCCTGTGCCCTACCCTGGCCGTCACCAATTCGCTGGCCAACGCGCTGGCCATGGGCGCGGCCACTATTTTCGTGCTGGTCGGTTCCAATGCGCTGGTCTCGGGACTGCGCCATTTTATCCCCAAGCAAATCCGCATCACGACTTACATCATTATCATCGCCACATTCGTGACGCTGGTGGATTATCTGATTCAGGCCATCAGCCTGGAGATGTACAACGCCTTGGGCGCGTTTATCCAGCTGATCGTCGTGAACTGCCTGATTCTGGGCCGCGCCGAAGCCTATGCGTCCAAAAATTCGTTCAACAAATCCGTCGTCAGCGCCGCCGGCATGGGCGTGGGCTTTACCTTTGCGCTGGCCTGCCTAGGCAGCGTCAGGGAGCTGCTGGGTTCCGGCAAACTGCTTGGTTTTCAAGTGTTCAGCGACAACTTTGAACCCTGGGTCGTCATGATCTTGCCGCCCGGTGGGTTCATCGTACTGGGCAGTTGGCTGATACTGTTCAAATGGATTGAACAACGTCAGACGAAAAAAATCATCAGCAGCGATGCCGCCACGCACTGCACAGTCAAGCATAATTCTTGATCGGCTTGAAACCTTGGCCTTTTAATTACCCGAGATACCTGTCATGCAAACCGAAGAATCATTAGGCTACTTATTCCTGAACGCTTTTTTAATCAACAACTTCGTATTGGCGATGTTTTTAGGCCTGTGTCCTTTCGTAGGCACATCGGCAAGACGTGACACCGCGATCAACATGGGTATAGCGACCACGTTCGTGATGCTGATCAGCTCCATCTGCGCCTATGGCATCAATGCCATTCTGGTCAAATACGGGCTTGAGTTCCTGCGGCTGATCAGCTACATCGCCATTATCGCGGCTGCGGTACAATTGGTGGAGATGACTCTAAAGAAATTCAGCCCGGTATTGTCCAGGGCATTGGGCATTTATCTGCCGTTAATCACGACCAACTGTGCAATATTGGGCGTTGCTTTGATCCAGACCGCCAAAGGCTATGGCTTTCTGCAATCGGTGGCTTTCAGCGCCGGCGCTGGCGCAGGTTTCGCCCTGGCCTTAATTCTGATGGCCGGATTGAGAGAAAAACTGGAACTGGCCAACATGCCCAGCGTTACCCAGGCGGCCGGTTTGAGCATGATGCTGGCCGGCATTCTGTCCATGACATTCATGGGCTTTGCAGGCTTGGGCGGCAGTGCAACCTAGTCTATCAACAGGATATATCCATGATTAATTTTTTAATTGCGTTCGGCGTTATCTTTTCCTTGATGCTTGGCTGGATTCTGGTTCAACAAGCCGCCAGAAAAATAGCCGCCAAATACCCTGAATTCGGTCCTGCCAAAGAAGAAGGCTTAGGCTGCGGAAAAAGCTGCGGCTGCCAGGCTAACCATTGCGAAAACAAGGAATAGGTCCGGCTTTGTTAAACCCTGTCCGGCTTGGATCATGCTGACCGCTTCTGCCAGGCTGACTGCAAGGCCGCTTCTTTGCCCTGAGCCAATCTTTCCAGTTTGCCCTTAAAATACTTGGAGCTCAAATACCAGCTGATGCCTAATTTATCAATGACTTCCGTTGCTCGTAGCTGTGCTATATAAGAGTTTTTTAATATATTTTTGAAATCATTTTGCCAAGCAAATTTCAACTAGCTAATATGCTAGTCATTTACACAACTTATTGGAGTTAAAAATGGGTATCAGCGTTACTAAACTGTTAATCGTATTAGCCATCATCATCGTTATTTTTGGCACCAAACGTCTGCGTACGCTCGGCACCGATTTAGGAGACGCGATTAAAAACTTTCGGTCAGCCATTAAAGAAGGCGAAGAAGGCACAGCGGGCGATGAAGAGAAAGACAATGCCAATGAAAAACCTTCCCAAAAAAGCGAAGGAAATTAACCGTGTCCTATTTGATTACATGTTCTTGACCTTCTCCATTCGATTACAGTAGTCGCCAACATCCAGAAAATAATACTGACAGGCCGCCTGTACATTAAATCCCTACTTTTTTTAATGATAAGCGGTTTTGCAGCTCAGCCATAGTTGTTTATACTTGTCAGTTTATCAATCTACTCCGTCAGGCTGGCTTTTTCGTGCAGAATAAAAATAATTTTTGCGCACGGCGGCAAAACAGCCAGCCCAACCACAATCCTTGAAGCGTTCGATGAGTAAAACAACCGACAACCTCCTGGTCAAAACTATTCTCTGGTGGGAAGAAAACATCCTTAACAGGCCCTGGTGGCTACTCTTATTTTCCGTGGTCGTCAGCGGTTTCGTTTTCCAATACACGGTGAACAACCTCACAGTCAATACCAACACGGGCGAGATGCTTTCACCCGATCTGCAGTTCCAGCAGGATCGCAGACGTCTGGAAAAGGCCTTCCCTCAGGATGCCAACACTATCTTGCTGATTATTGAGGGCAAAACGCCCGAGCAGACCACTGCCGCAGTCAAGCGCATCAGCGCCGGCCTGAGCCAGCAAAAAGATCAGATCAAATCCGTTTATCTTCCCGATGAAGGCGAGTTTTTCGACCGCAACGGCCTGCTTTATCTGAGCCTGAAAGAACTGCAGGACCTCTCCACGAAACTCGCCAATGCCCAGCCTTTTATGGGCAAGCTGTCGCAGGACAATAGCCTGAACGGATTATTCGAGCTCTTCGGGCAGGCGCTGGATGAGTCCAATGACACCGAACTCGATATGAATGCCGTCTTCAGCAAGACCAACGAAGCCTTGCAAGCGGCGCAAGATGGCCGTCCTTATCAGTTATCCTGGCAGCAACTGATGATGGATCGAACATCGGAAATAGGTGTTACCAAACGCTTTATCATCGCTACGCCGATTTTGAATTTTCAGGAGTACCTGCCCGCCGAGAAAAGCCTGACGGCCATCAATCAGGTCATTGCCTCGTCACTGACTGGCGATGCCGCCGATGTCAGCGTCCGCATGACCGGAGAAGTCGTGCTGGAATATGAAGAAATGCAAACGGTTACCGAGGGCACTACCATTGCTGGCATCGCCTCCATGTTTTTGGTCTGCATCACGCTCTGGATTGCCTATCGTTCCTTCAAACTGATGTTCGCGACTTTTTTCACGCTGACCATGGGCCTGGTGCTGTCCCTGGGCTTCGCCACATTCGCCATCGGCCACTTGAACATGATTTCGATTGCTTTCGGCGTGCTGTTTATCGGCATGGGCGACGCTTATTCCTCGCATTTTTGCCTGCGTTACCGCGAACTGAGGCAGCGTGGCGAAAATCCGCGTCAGGCTTTGCGCGATACGCTCACATCTACGGGCGGCTCGCTGGTCCTGTGCACGCTCACCGCGGCGATCGGCCTGTTTGCCTTCATTCCGACCAATTATCTCGGCGTCTCGGAACTGGGCGTCATTGCCGGCACCAGCCTGGTCATAGCGCTTTCAACGACTTTTACCGTCCTGCCGGCGCTGATAAAAATCATGCCGCCCAAAGTGCGGAAAATAGAAGAGAGCGACCAGACCTACTCCAAGCTGACATCGAACTGGCCTTTGGTCTATGCACGCCCGATCCGCTGGGTTACCTATGTTTTAGCCGCGATCTCCCTGGTATTGCTGACGCAAGTCAAAGTGGATTTCAATCCGATCAACTTGCGCGATCCTAACACGGAGTCGGTCAAAACCTTTAAATACCTGCTGCAATCCGAGGATACTTCGCCGATGACGCTAACATCTCTGGCAAATTCTGAGGCTGAAGCAAAGGACAAGGAAGCGCGCCTGGAAAAACTGAGCACGGTAGACAAGGCTATGACGCTGTTCGACTTTATCCCCGAAGATCAGGACGATAAGCTGGCCTTGATAGAAGAACTCGCCTTGATAGTGGGCCCTGTACTCGATAATTTCCCTGAGCCGTCCAAAGAAAACGCCCAAATCGAGTCCCTGGAAAAATTCCAGGCAGTACTCAAAAAACGCCTGGCAACAGACAACAGCAGCGTCATGACCGAACTGGACGCTACGCTGGAGCATTTTCTCGCCAAACTGCAATCGGTCGATGCCGAAACACGCCAAGCGATGCTGAACCAGCTTCAGGCCAGCATGCTGAACTCGCTGCCGTCGACAATACAAATCCTGCAAACCAGCCTGCAGGCCAGCCCGATCAAGCTTGAAACGCTGCCTAAGGATTTGAGCGAACGCTGGCTCAGCAAAGACGGTATCTACCGGATTCAGGCTTTCCCGAAAAAAGATCTGAACGACCTGGAAAACATGCGCGAATTTATCCTGGAAGCGCAGCAAGTCGACCCGCATGTCACCGATCTGCCGGTCAGCTACCTTGAATCCATGAACGAAGTCATCCGTGCATTCCAGCAGGCTTTTGCCGTTGCCTTCGGGGTCATTGCCCTGCTGCTGCTCATTATCATGCGCAATGTCAAGGATACCTTGCTGGTGCTGCTGCCGCTGCTGCTCGCATCCCTGTTCACGGCGGCCATGACCGTGCTGATCGATATGCCGTTCAATTTCGCCAACATCATTGCCTTGCCGCTGTTGTTCGGTCTCGGCGTAGACAGCGGCATTCACATGGCGCACCGGCTACACTACCTGCGATCAAACGATGGCAATATGCTCAGCGGCAGCGAGGCTCAGGGCGTTTTCTTCGGCACCCTGACCACGATATTCAGCTTCGGCAGCTTGGCGTTCACGACGCATCAAGGCACGGCTTCGATGGGCATTCTGCTCGCCATGGGCCTGCTCCTGACCTTGGTTTGCGCGCTGGTTGTCCTGCCGGCCTTTAGCATGCTCAGATTCAAGCCGCGTCTTTTAAAGAAACGATCCGGTCAATCAATTCTTTAACGGCATACTGACTTAACGCCGTTAGTCATGGATGATTGACGGCTTCTGTCTCCTTCTTGGGGTTCCGTACGCCTGATAAGCGGGCTCGCGACTTTATGCTGGACATTCAGGTTTTAGACAGCAGTGGGAATTTCAATCTCACACAAGGGCTGAGCCAGATCCCCCTTTCATGAGCTGATGATTGGAACAATCCGATTGACCCGGTCTATTCAGGAAATGCGCCAATAGGGCGGGAGTGATTGAATAGGCTGGACAAGCCGTTTCTGCCGGCAGTGCGAATAACGCTGCCGACAGAAACGGCAGGATTAGAAATAGTCTGCGTTGATCAGGAAATGCACGGCGATGCTGCCGAAATAACCCAGCAAAATAACGGGCATCCATTTCAAGTGACTGCTGAACGTGTAGATACCTTTTGCCTGCCCCATCAAGCCGACACCGGCAGCCGATCCAATAGCCAGCAGACTGCCGCCCACGCCTGCAGTCAGCGTGACCAGCAGCCATTGACCTTGGGAAATATCCGGCAGCATGGTCAATACGGCATACATGATCGTACCGTTATCAATGAACGCCGAAAAGATGCCCACCAAAATGTTGGCAATAGTCGGGTCGATTTCGCCGTATAGGAAATGCGAGGCGAGTTCCAGATAACCCAGGAAGCTCAAGCCGGCAACGCTCATCATGACGCCGTAGAAAAACAGCAGTGTGTCCCATTCCAGATTGGCTACGTTCTTGAATACATCGAACTCATGCTGGCCATTGCCTCCTATCATCGGAATGTCCATTGCGTCGGTATCTGGCGCGCCATTGGTTTTGCCAGGCGTCTTTTGCATGTAGTAGCTGAAAAACTTCAAGTAAGTCAGCCCCATCAGCATACCGGCTGCCGGCGGCAGTTCAAGGAAGTTCTCAAAACAAACCGCAGTTATGATGGTCATCAGGAACAGAAAAATGATGATGCCGGCGCCGCGCTTGATGACCGCCGCTTCACTCGCCGCCGCCGGCTGTTCTTTGGGAATCCAGAAATGCATGATCACCGCCGGCAGCGCAAAGTTGACGATGGCCGGAACCAACAGCGAATAAAAACTGATGAAGGGCACAACCCCTTTTTGCCAAACCAATAGCGTTGTAATATCGCCGAAAGGGCTGAACGAGCCGCCGGCATTGGTAGCAATAACGACATTTATGCAGGCTATGGTGATAAAGCGCTTGTTGTCTTTGCCCATGGCCAATAGCACAGCACCCATCAGCAAAGCGGTAGTTAAATTGTTACAGACTGAGGACAGCCCAAAAGACATCCAACCCGTTATCCAGAATAACTGCCGATAGCTGAACTTTTTGCTCAACAGCCAGATACGCAGACTTTCAAAAATATTCCGGTCCTCCATGGCATTGAGGTAAGCCATGGAAACCATGATAAACAAAAACAGCTCGGCAAACCCTTCCAGGCTGACACGGAAGGCCTTTCCTGCAGATTCGCCCATGCCTCCGTTAACATAAATGAAAGCGATAAACACCCAGATCAAACTGGCTGCAAATACCATGGGCTTTGATTTGCGAAGCTCGGTGACTTCTTCGAACATAGCAAGCACATAAGCCACGACAAAAACTGCAATCGCCGAATACCCCACCCAATGCAAGGTCAGATTTAACGGTTGTTGGGGATCCGTGGCAGCATTTTCACCCGCCAGAGCTAGCGCCGGCAGGCCAAAAGAGATTAAAGCCATCAAGTATGGCGAAAGTTTTTTAAACATAAAGCTTATGGAGAAATATTATGGAGAATCTGGACTTAAAATGGCGGGCCTTAGAAGATATGGCAAGCCCGCCAACAGTTTGTACGCATGCTACTAGTTTACGACTGCCGACCTTCTTATTCAAACACGGCTGTCGCTCTTTTTGGTAAAAACACTGTTTACGATCCTTGATCAATTCAAGGCGCGGGGGAATTTCTTAAGTCATCTGAACACCCGAAGGCTAAAGTGCCGCCAGTGCGCTCTCATAATCTGGCTCGTTGGCTACCTCATCAACTTGTTGCGTATAAACCACCTTGTCATTTTCATCCAGAATGACAATGGCGCGGGCCGCCAAACCGGCAAGAACGGTGTCGGTAATACGGATGCCGTAGTCATCGGTAAAACTGGAACGGAAGGTTGACAGCGGAATCACATTTTTGAGACCTTCCGCTTCACAAAAGCGAGCTTGCGCAAAAGGCAGATCCGCCGAAATCACCAGAACAACGGTATTATCCAGGCGTGAAGCCTTCTCATTGAACTTACGCGTTGACGCAGCGCACACGGGCGTATCGAGACTCGGCACGATATTCAAAATTTTTCTTTTACCTGCATAAGTCGCCAGACTCACTTCCTGTAATTTGCCGTTGACCAATGTAAAGTCCGGCGCCTTGCTGCCGACTGCGGGCAATTCACCCGATGTATGTAACGGTTTGCCTTGAAATTTAATTGTAGCCATCGTTTGTATCCTCCAGGTGGGTAATCAATTTACACATGTCGACTTTAATGTTTCGATAACGCTGATGAGCAATCTGCTCATTGCTTGCCTGCCCATCACCCCTGGCATCACTTTTTGCTTTTGTTATGCTTTACCAGCCGCTTGCGTTTTTGTACTTGGCGCTCGGTCAATTTGTTTTTCTTGCCGTGAAAGGGATTGGCCGGCGATTTGAATTCCAGACGGATAGGCGTTCCTTTCAGACCTAGTTTGTCGCGGAAATAGTTCATTAAATAACGCTTATAAGAACTCGGCAACACATCGGTCTGAACGCCGTGTATGACCACAATAGGCGGATTGCGGCCGCCCTGGTGAGCATATTTGAGCTTGATTCGGCGCCCATTCACCAAAGGCGGCTGATGCGCAGCCGTCGCTTCGCTCAATATCCGCGTCAGCGCCGGCGTGCTCATATCGAGCATGGCCGAATCGTACAGGGTATGCACGACATCGAACAGTTTGCCGACGCCGCTGCCGTGCAGCGCGGAAATCGGGTGTTTCTCTGCGAAATCCAGAAAAGACAGTTTGACATCCATCTGCCGCTTGACGGTTTCTTTCTGCTCCGTGGTCAAGCCGTCCCATTTGTTCAGGCCGATAATCAGGGCTCTGCCCGCTTCCAGCACGAGGCCCAGCAAATGCGCATCCTGATCGGTGATGCCTTCGCTGGCGTCGATCAGATAGATGACGACGTTGGCTTTTTCAATCGCCTGCAGCGACTTGATGACGCTGAACTTTTCGATGCCCAGGGACACTTTTGAGCGCCGGCGCATACCGGCCGTATCGATCAGCGTGAATTGTCTATCGTCACGCTCAAACGGAATATAAATACTGTCGCGCGTCGTGCCGGGCTCGTCGAACACGACCACGCGCTCTTCGCCTAACAACCGGTTGACCAGTGTCGATTTGCCGACGTTCGGCCGGCCGACCACGGCAATGCCGATGCTGCCGATGCCGTCACGCAGGTCTCCTGCCTCTTTATCGGGAGGCGGCAGCAACCGGTCGGCGCGCGCCAGTAATTCGGGTATGCCACGGCCATGTGTCGCGGCGATTTGTACCGGCTCGCCCAGCGCCAGCGAATGAAAGTCGGCAGCCGCCACATCGCCATGTATGCCGTCGACCTTATTCATGACCAGGATGACCGGCTTGTTCAGTTTTCTAAGCGTGTCAGCGATAACCTGATCGGAGGCGTTCAACCCTTCGCGCGCATCGACCATAAAAAAAACGACATCGGCTTCATCGAGCGCGATCTGCACCTGTTTTTTGGCACAGCTATCGATGCCTTCCGCATCGTCGGCTATGCCGCCGGTATCGACCACCAGGCAGGCGCGGCTGCCGTGTTTGACGCGGCCGTACTGCCTGTCTCTGGTCAGGCCGGGATAATCGGCCACCAGCGCCTCGCGGCTGCGTGTTAAATAATTGAACAATGTGGACTTGCCGACATTAGGGCGCCCAACCAGGGCTATTACAGGTAACATAATTTTATAAGGATCGAGCTCTTAAGGCGGCAAGCGTGCCGTCTTTAGCATAAATGTAAACGGTATTGTCTACCACGAGGGGTTTGGCATCTATGGCGCTGTCGGCCACTTGTATGCGGGCCAGCTGCCTGCCGTCGCTGGTGGACAGCCAATGCACATAGCCTTCCAGATCGCCGACTACGACATTACTTTCATAAGTGGCCGGCGCTGTCAGTTTTCTTTGATGCAGATCTTGTTGTTTCCATAATGAAGCGCCGGTACGCTGTTCCAACTGCCAGACATCACTTTTTGAATCTGTTAGATACAAATAGCGCCAGTCGCTGGCCATGCCTGAGGAAGACGAAATCGACTCGTTGCGCCACATGACGTCACCGTCTCCTGCCGAAACCGCTGCGATGCCGCCCTGATAGCTGGCGATATAGATAACGCCATCCGTTTCAATCGGGTCCACATCGAGATCGACCAGCCTTTCAACTTCGGAACGTCCTGTCGGAAGCACAATGCTGGTTTCCCAGATATGCTTGCCATCGTCCAGACGCAAGGCAATCAGCTTGCCGTTGTCGTACCCGCCGATGACGTTATCCCCGCTGATCAGCAACGAGCCGGTTCCTCTCACGCTAAGCGCCGGCACGCTCTGCTCGTAGCTCCACAGTTTGCCGCCGGTTTTCTCATCCAGCGCAACAACAGAGCCGTCTGTCGTCCGGACGACGACAACCCCATTGGCGATGACAGGTACTGAAAGCACTTCACTGGACACGCCGGCTTTCCAGAGCAATTGCCCGTTTTCAAAGTTTAAAGCCACAACTTCAGCGTCGCTGGTACCCAAAATCACGGTACCGGCACCCAACCCCGGGCCGCCGGAAAAGTGAAATTCGGTTTCTGCTTCCCAGCTCAGATCACCCGTACTCAGCTCTCTGGCCTGCACCAGACCTTCTCTATCCGCGGCCAGTATTTTTCCGGCGCCTATGGCCGGAACAAGCTTTAACGTATGTTCGTCCGCGCCGACACCGATGCTTTTTTTCCAAAGCACTTCGACCTGGATCTCAGGTGTAATTTCACCTAATACCGCAGGAGGATCGGTATTGTCTTCCCCCCCCGTAAAGTAATCGGTTATGCCTGAAAGCGACTCACCAGCGGTATCCAATGCCGCACAACCGGCCAATGCAAAACAAGCTAATAAAAGCGTAATTAAGCGCATTATTTTTGACTTTGCACAATTTCTGGAGCAGTCAAATCATCGATTTTAAATTGCAACAACGGTGATTGAGATCCATTTCTTAACGCATTCTGATAGGAAGTGCGCGCTTCATCACGGCGATCCATAGCGACGTATAGGTCGCCCAGTAATTCATCATAGATAGCCGTAAAACCTGATGAGGAGGCCGGGTCAACCTTGTTGATGACCTGTAGCCCCTGTTCGTATTCGCCTGTCGCGAGCATCAGACGCACCAGTCTGACCCGGGCGATGTGGCTCACTTCGTCATTGGATTTTGCCGCGAGTTTTTCCAGAGTCTGCTTGGCGGCAGCCAGATCGCCCTTCTGAACTTGCAGTTTTGCCTCGATCAGTCCGCTGTATGACGCATATTCGGTCTTGCCGAACTCTGCTTGCGCGCGCTCGGCCAATTTTTCAGCCGATTCCTTATTACCGGTATCAGCCGCTGACAGTAACTGATCGTATAAGGCTGAAGCTTGCCCGGCCTGATCTTTCTTATAATCTCGCCAGTAGTTCCAGCCCAGAATAAGGACGATGCCCACCGCCAGACCGGTAATGGTTGATACGCCGTTTTCTTTCCACCATTTTTTTAACGCTTCTACCTGTTCTTCTTCTGTATCGTAAATTGCCACGTGCTTTCTCTTTCTGTAATTATTTAAGGAAACGGTAAAGTTGCGCCCGACAGATACTGCCCTAATCCATCAGGATTGCAGATGCTCTTTAAAAAATGCAATGGCTTGCGTCTGGGATAAGGTCTGCTGCTCTTGCTCATGCCGTAAGGATTTGATGCCGACCTCGCCGCGACTGACTTCATCATCGCCCAAAATGATTGCGTATTCGGCGCCGATTTTATCGGCCTTTTTAAACTGGCTTTTGAAACTGCCGCCGCCGCAATTGACCTGAAGCTTCAAGCCGGGAATTTCATTCCTGATGACTTCGGCAAAACGCAAGCCTTCCTTTTCGGCTTTTTCGCCTACGCGGATCATGTAAACGTCTACCGGTCTTGCCACGGGAACATTGTTCAGCGTTTCCATCAAGGCCAGCAACCGTTCCATGCCCATGGCGAAGCCGACCGCGTGATTGGCTTTGCCGCCCAGCTGTTCGATCAGGCTGTCATAGCGGCCGCCCGCACAAACCGTACCCTGCGCGCCCAGCTCGTCCGTCACCCATTCAAAAACGGTCTTGCCGTAATAATCGAGGCCTCGCACCAATCTGGAATTGAGTTCGTAGGCGATGCCCAGATCATCGAGCGTGGCGGTCAGGGTAGTAAAATGATTGCGGCTGTCATCGCCCAGATAATCCATTAATTCGGGCGCATTGGCGACTACCTCTTTCATGGCCGGATTCTTGGTATCGAGAATGCGCAACGGGTTGGTATTCAGGCGGCGCAAGCTGTCTTCATCCAGCAGATCCAGATGCCCCTGGAGATAGCTGACCAGTTTTTCACGGTAAGCCACCCGCTCTGCAATCGTGCCTAGCGAGTTGAGCTGCAATGTGACTTTATCGCGGATGCCGAGCTTTTTCCATAAACGGTCGATCATCAGAATCAGCTCGACGTCGATATCCGGCCCGGCCATGCCATAAGCTTCCACGCCCAGTTGAAAAAACTGGCGATAGCGGCCTTTCTGCGGCCGCTCATGGCGATACATAGGCCCATAGTACCATAACCGGTGAACCTGGTTATGCAGCAAGCCATGCTCCAGGCAGGCCCTGAGGCAGCCGGCCGTACCTTCGGGCCTCAGCGTCAGGGAATCACCGTTCCTGTCTTCGAACGTATACATTTCTTTTTCAACAATGTCGGTGACTTCGCCGATAGAGCGCTTGAAAAGTTCTGTTTTTTCTACGATAGGCAGCCGGATTTCGCTATAGCCATAAGCGCCGAGCACATCTCTGATGATGTGCTCCGCATATTGCCAGAGCGGTGCCTGATCGGGAAGCACGTCGTGCATCCCGCGAATTGCTTGAATATTATTTGCCATGTGTATGATAGGGTCTGTTATCGTTTAACAGACTGAGTCTTTTTTGCTTCGTCTGAAAGAGGGAATTTTTCCAATAATTGCTGCCGGTATTCTTCGGCCGGCTCCTGATTGCCTAACGCACGCTCAGCCTGCATCGCATACCATAAGGTTTCAGCTGTATGAGGCGCTACAGCGAGATAGCGCTGCAAATAGCCTTTCGCCGCCCAATAATCGCCTTTTTTATAGCTGAGCTTTTGCATTTCCAGCAATGCCGGCGCATAGGCCGCATTTGCATCCAATGCCTGCCGGAAATACGTTTCGGCTTGTTGCGGCTGCCCCATGCCGACATGGCACCGGCCGAGGTTAGTCAATGCCATCCACGGCCTGTCATTCAGCGGAGTGGAGGATGCCTGCGTCAATAAGGCGGTACCCTCTTCATATTTGCCTCGCTCGCAAAGGAAACGGCCATAATTGTTTTGCGCGCCCAAATCGTCGGGCGCCAGTTTCAATCCTGTCTCATAATGATCATTGGCTTCGTCGTACAGGTTGATTTTTTCATACAGAAAAGCCAGCGCATTATGCACTTTGACGTTATCCGGGTCTTTCTTCAGCGCCACCAGCAGGTTCTCTTTGGCCAATTCCAGCTTGTTCATGCCCATATAGCGCACGCCCAGCTGAAGATGAACGTCGGCGGATTCTTTATTTTTTGCGCTTGCCCCACCCATCCCGGCGCAGGCGGTCAATGCCGACGCCAGCAAAACGCTGCTAAAAAACTTAATGGCTTTGCTTGATTCAGGCTGCACGTTCGGAACTCGCAAGTTTGATTTTCAGATGTCTACGGCTTTTATCCGCGACTTTCCCAACCAGTTGGCCGCAGGCGGCATCAATATCTTCCCCGCGCGTGCGCCTGACCGTCGTGACGATCCCGGCCTCGTTCAAAAGCATTCTGAAACGGTTGATCGTTTCGTCGCTGGAACACCGGTAAGGGGAATTCGGAAAAGGATTGAACGGTATCAGATTCAGCTTTGATGGTACGCTTTTCAATAATTTGATCAATCCCCGCGCATCCTGCAGCGAGTCATTGACGCCCTCCAGCATCACGTATTCAAACGTAATCTTGCGGCGCGGCGCAATCTTGACGTTTTCCCTGCAAGCTGCCATCAGTTCTTTGAGCGGGTATTTTTTATTGATGGGAACCAGTTCATCCCTCAATTCGTCAGTCACGGCATGCAGCGACACCGCCAGGCTTACGTCGCAGACTTCAGTCAAGCGATACATGGCCGGCACAACGCCTGAGGTGCTGATCGTGACACGGCGCTTGGACAGCCCGTAGGCGAAATCATCCATCATCAGGTTCATGGCCGCCACGACGTTATCAAAGTTCAGCAACGGCTCACCCATGCCCATCATGACGACATTAGTGATGCGGTTATCGAAACCCAGGCGCTTCTGAGCGACAAATAGCTGCCCGATAATTTCAGCCGTCGTCAGGTTTCGGTTAAAGCCTTGTTGAGCGGTGGAGCAAAACGAGCAGGCCAAGGCACAACCGATTTGCGACGACACGCACAGTGTTCCGCGCCCTTCCTCCGGAATGAAGACCGTTTCCACACGGTTGCCGCACTGGGTCTGCATCGCCCACTTGCAGGTACCGTCTGTAGCGACCTGCTCAACTACAATGTCGGGCGCTTCAATGCAGCAGTGTTCGTTTAAATAAGCGCGCAACGGCTTGCTTAAATTGGTCATCAGGTCGAAGTCCTGAACATCTTCCTGATAAATCCATTTAAGCAGTTGCGTTGCGCGAAAAGGTTTCTCGCCGATCTCGACAAAAAAAGCCGAGAGGCCTTTTCTGTCGAAATCCAGGAGATTGATGCGTCTTTGATTAGCGGGTGCGTGCACAGAGTTCATTGTCTGAGAAAAAGAAAGCGATTTCTCTTTTGGCCGTTTCCAGCGCATCGGAGCCATGCACGGCGTTTTCGTCGATGCTGTTGGCGAAATCGGCACGGATAGTACCGGGTGCTGCTTCTTTAGGATTGGTAGCGCCCATCAGTTCGCGATTTTTCAGAACCGCATTTTCACCTTCCAATACCTGCATAATGACCGGGCCTGAAATCATGAAAGCCACCAGGTCTTTGAAAAAGCCGCGCTCTCTGTGTTCAGCGTAAAAGCCTTCGGCCTGTTCTTGCGTTAAATGCACCATTTTAGCGGCAACAATTTTTAAGCCATTTTTCTCAAAGCGGCTGTAGATTTCGCCGATAACATTTTTTGCTACAGCGTCAGGTTTGATGATTGAAAAAGTGCGTTCTATCGCCATGTGTTTTAAAACTCCGAATTTAAATAAATAATTAATTAATAAATGCTTATTATAACCGATTGACGGCCGTTCTTGTAGCCACTTAGCCGTTAACGCTAAGGCAAATCGTCGATTTCAGCGGTTTCTTTTTTGACCGACATCAGGTCTTTTCTCGATACGCCCAACCACAGTACGATAGGACTTGCGACCAGCACCGACGAGTAAATGCCGAACACGATACCGATAGTCAACGCCAGCGCAAAATTATGCAGCGCTTCACCGCCGAAGAAAAACATCGCCAATACCATCGTCTGCGTCATAAAGTGCGTAATAATGGTACGGGACATCGTCGTTGTGATGGCGTTATCGATCATGTCGGGAACGCTCGTATCGCGCATCTTGTGGAAATTTTCCCGTACCCGGTCGAATACCACGACCGATTCGTTGACCGAATAGCCTAATATCGCCAATATGCCGGCCAGCACCGGCAGCGTGAATTCCCATTGAAAAAACGCGAACATGCCGAGAATAATCACGATATCGTGCATGTTGGCGATAATAGCCGCCAAGGCGAAACGCCACTCGAAGCGGATAGCCAAATACAACATAATCCCCGCTATGACTAACAGCATAGCCAGTCCGCCGCTTTCGAACAATTCCTGGCCGACTTGCGGCCCAACAAACTCGACGCTACGTAACACGACACTGGAATCCTGCTCTTTCAGTTTTGCCAATATTACTTCGCTCAATTTGGTGTCGTTGGTTTCAGGCATCATCGGCACACGGATTAATACTTCCTTTACACTGCCGAAATTCTGCACCGAAAAATCGGGTATTTTTTGATCTTCCAATACTTTTCGAATCGCTTCGACGTTGGCCGGCTGATTGTAGCCGACTTCGATTTGAAGACCGCCGGTAAAGTCCAAGCCAAAATTAAGTCCCTTAAAGCTTAAGGCCAGTATCGCCAAAATAAAAGTAACTAACGAAATGGTCGTGGTAAGCCGACCATAACGCATAAACGGAATATCGTGTTTAATTTTAAAAAGTTCCATTGAATCCTCAAATACTATCTTCAGATAGCCAATTTATCCAACTTATGCTGCCGACCATAGACGAAATTGACTAACGATCTTGATACAACAACCGCGCTGAACATGGAAGTTAAAATCCCAATACACAGCACTAGCGCAAAACCGCGAATGGGGCCAGACCCCAGCGTGAATAACGCGATGCCGGCAATCAAGGTCGTGATGTTGGAATCCAAAATAGTCGCAAAAGCCCGCTCATAACCGGCATAAATCGCGGCTCCAGGCGTCATGCCGAGCCTGAGCTCCTCGCGTATTCGCTCGTTGATCAGCACGTTGGCGTCGATGGCCATGCCCACGGTCAGCGCAATGCCGGCCATGCCCGGCAGCGTCAATGTGGCTTGTAGCATGGATAGCACCGCAACCAACAGCAACACGTTTACGCCCAGCGCGACGATGGAAAAAAGACCGAACACGCGGTAATAGACGATCATGAAAAACGCCACCGCCATGAAGCCATAGACATTGGAATTGATACCTTTACCGATATTTTCTTGACCCAAGCTTGGGCCGACGGTACGTTCTTCCACGATGTCAACCGGCGCCGCCAATGCACCCGCTCTTAACAGAAGCGCCAGATTGCGCGCTTCCTGAGGACTGTCGAGCCCGGTAGTCTGAAAACGTTTGCTGAAGGCATCGCGAATCGTCGCAACACTGATGACTTGTTCAACTTTCTCTTTATGGTGAACTTTTTCACCGTTGACCGTTTTGGTATTGACTTTATATTCAATGAAAACCACAGCCATAGGTTTGCCGATACTGGCTTGAGTGACCTTGCCCATCTTCGTGGCGCCGACGCCGTTCAGCGTAATCGATACCATGGGCCGGCCATCCTGATCCATGCCCGATTGAGCATCGACAATCTGGTCCCCGGTGACAATAATGCGGCGATCCAACAGAATAGGCGCGCCGTTCTTGTCGTAATATAAACGGCTGCTTACAGGCACTTGGCCTTGCACAGCCTTTTGCACGTCATGTTCGACATCAACAAGCCGGTATTCCAGTGTCGCTGTAGTGCCCAGAATTTCCTTGGCGCGCGCCGTGTCCTGCACACCAGGCAACTGCACGACGATACGGTTTTCACCCTGCTGCTGTATGACAGGCTCCGCTACGCCAAGCTCGTTGACTCGATTGCGCAATGTAGTCATGTTTTGACTGACGGCGAATTTTTTAATCTCGCGTATTTCGACTTCAGAGAGCTTCAGCCAAATTTCATCCTGAGCATCGGGCTCGGTCAAATTCAACGCTCGGAAATCCTTCTTCAGAAGAGCCAATACGGCAGTTTTTTCATCGGCCGATTTAAGCTTGACCTTAATGTAGCCATTGTCTTTGGAAACTGACTGATAATGCATCTTTGCGCCTCTTAACGCCAAACGGACATCTTCAGTATAGCGCTCCTCGGCCTGCTTGACGGCTGCATCCATATCCACTTCGAGCAAAAAATGCACCCCGCCGCGCAAGTCCAGGCCCAAATACATGGCCTTGCCGCCCAAGGATTGCAGCCATTCCGGCGTCCTAGGCGCCAAGTTTAGCGCCACCGTATAATTGCTGCCCATTTGCTCTCTGAGCAGATCGGCAGCCTTAAGCTGATCATCGGTATTGTTAAAGCGAATCAGAAAACTGCCATCCTTGTACTCAATCGTTTTTGGAGCAAGTCCGGCGGCTTTGACGGCTGACTCGATCTGGCCAGCCTGTTGCTGATCCAGCTTGACGTCTCGTGTAGATGTCACCTGAACAGAAGGGTCTTCGCCGTATAGATTCGGCAATGTATAAATAAGCCCGATGATGAAGATAATCAGGATTAGTAGATTTTTCCAAAGAGGGAAACGGTTATTCATTATTTTATTCCAACGATTAAACCGCGTCTTAGCTGACTCAGCTTCTTGCCGACAAGCTCTGACACAGGGGCAATAATTAAGCTTTATTAACCTTTTTAGTTACCGCTTTATAAGTTCCTTTCGGCATCAGGCTGGCAATAGCATGGCGCTGGACTTGAATGAAAGTATTATCGCTGATTTCAAGCTTGACGAAATTCTCATCCAGATCAACGACTTTGCCCAGAATGCCGCCTGTAGTCACGACTTCGACGCCTTTAGTCAGGGACGCCAGCATCTGCTTTTGTTCTTTTGCTTTCTTGGCTTGCGGGCGCAGAAACAGAAAATAGAAAAACAGCAGGATGGCCAGTGGAAAAATCATGCCTTCCATGCCGGGTTGTTGGGCGGCGGGAGCCGCGGCTTCCGCTAAGGCGTCGGAAATAAAGAAACTCATTGTTATCCTCGGTTGTTATTATGTAATTAAAATTCAGCCATTATGCCACAGTCGGCACGGCTTTTCCTCGTTGTTGGTAAAACTGCTTGACAAAAACATCCAGCTCTTGCTTTTCAATCGCATCGCGCAACCCTTGCATCAGGCTCAGGTAATAGTACAGGTTATGAATAGTATTGAGCCTGGAGCCCAGCATTTCTCCGCATCGATCCAAATGTTTCAGATAGGCTCTGGAATAGTTGCGGCAGGTATAGCAGCCACAGGATTCATCCAGGGGATTGGTATCGAATTGATACTGGCTGTTCCTGATTTTTATCACACCGGTCGATGTGAAAAGATGGCCGTTGCGGGCGTTGCGCGTCGGCATCACGCAGTCGAACATGTCTATGCCGCGCCTGACCGCCTCAACCAGATCCTCCGGCGTACCGACTCCCATCAGATAACGCGGCTTATCAACCGGCATTTTAGGATGCACGACGTCGAGCGTGCTCATCATTTCTTCTTTCGGCTCGCCTACCGACAAGCCGCCGATGGCATAACCGTCAAAGCCGATATCGACCAGTCCGTCTATCGATTCCTGGCGCAAATGCTCATACATGCCACCCTGCACGATGCCAAACAGAGCGGATTCATTATCGCCATGCGCTTTCTTGCTGCGCGCTGCCCAGCGCAAGGACAGGCGCATGGAATCGGCCGCCTCCTGAACGGTCGCCGGGTATGGCGTACATTCGTCAAAGATCATGACGATATCCGATCCGAGATCGCGCTGCACCTGCATCGATTCTTCAGGCCCCATGAAAATCGAACTGCCGTTGATAGGCGATTTAAAAGTGACGCCCTGCTCGGTAATTTTTCTTAATGCGCCGAGGCTGAATACCTGGAAGCCGCCGGAATCGGTCAGGATGGGCTTGTCCCATTTCATGAAGTCATGCAGATCGCCATGGATCTTCATGACTTCAGTGCCCGGACGCAGCATGAGATGAAACGTATTACCCAGAATGATTTGGGCGCCGACACCGGTCAGGTCTTCCGGCGTCAATGATTTAACGGCGCCATACGTACCGACTGGCATGAAAATCGGGGTTTCTACAATGCCGCGGGCAAATTTGAGCTGGCCGCGCCGGGCGTGACCGTCAGTATTGATTAACTTAAATTCCATGGTACTACTTTAACGCATAAAAAGGCCGGAGATTATCCAGCCTTTTGGATCTTTAGTGCAACAGTTGCAACAGTTCCTGCAATAAACTGTTCAACTTACAGACAAAAACAACCGATAGACTGAGCGAACGGCGGACATGTCGATCATTGACAGCCTAAGACTGCTCTGATTCATGCTCGTTCAAATAATTGTTTGAGATTATTAAAAAAATGGCTCTTATTGGATTCCGGGGAGATACCCAAGCATTGTTGACTCCTTGAATTTGAGGTTCAGTATCGCCATATAGGACGGATGATTACCTTACCTCAACTATTAGACAACGCCAA
>NZ_JAZHOC010000034.1:0-63769 GCF_036553575.1 Methylobacter sp. Wu1
GTTGTCTAATAGTTGAGGTAAGGTAATCATCCGTCCTATATGGCGATACTGAACCTCAAATTCAAGGAGTCAACAATGCTTGGGTATCTCCCCGGAATCCAATAAGAGCCAAAAGGAAATATACCCGAATTGCCGAACAGAGGGATGGCCTGGGCATTATTGGTTTTAATAATTTAACCTGAGTTCGGTTTAAGCATTCTGTAAAAGAGGGAGTAAATCAGCCTCACGTAATTGAAGAGCCGGCTTTTTATCCTGATAGGAATAAGCGACCAAACTCGCGATGATATTGGACATATAATTGGCCAACGAGCGATGCCGCGAGTGCTCGAGATCGCCAATATTCTTGAGCTGATCATTGATGGTTTCGATGATACTGCGCTTGCGCAGCAGCAATTGATCAAAGGCATCCATGGCTTGAGCTTTCATGTTCTTTTTCAAGGTGGTAATCAGTTTAATCTTCTCATCGGCTAACAGCTGGGTTAATTTTTTGGAAATATAGCCTCGGTCGCCGAACAGCTTGCCGGTCAATGATTGCACCATTTTGGGTACTGGTTTTCTATCATCGACATTGCCGGCGGTGATGCAAAATGACAGAATCTCACCCTGGTCGTTAACAATCAGATGCAATTTGAAGCCATAAAACCAGCCCGTCGATGACTTGCCTCGACCCGCTTCCTTGACGAGGGTTTTGTGCCTGGGAATACGGATATTCTTGCAGACTTTCAGAGGCGTAGAATCAATAAAAGCGATGCCTGCCGAGACGCCGCGACGACTGTTCATAAAGGCGGTAATCGGCGCCAACAGTTCTGGCATCAGTTCGATAAAGCGGTTATAGCTCAACAGGCTAGGAAACTCAGATTGCCAATAGCGTTGTACATGCTTCAGGTAAAACCATTTGAAAGTTCGAAAGCCTGATTGATGGTAAGACATTAAAATCGTGATCATTTCGCTATAACTCATTCGATGCGGACGATGGCGTTTCTTCTCGCCTTGAATGAGCTGATTTTTTTGCCATTCAACTATAAAGGTTCGGCAAAAATCGTCCACATCGCAGAATAAGTGTGTTAATTTTATCAGTAGCAGGTTTTTTGTTTGAGAAAGTTAGCGTCGAAAACTTATTTTCTCTTTTTATAACAAAAACCTGCTTCTTTTTCTTATCCCGAACTCAGGTTAATTTAATAAGTTTCCTGTGCAAGAATAATAAAAACGAAACGGAAAATTTAATTCCGACTCAGAAAAAAGATCCCAGAATTGTCGGAAACTGGCAGGTTCCCGATTTGGAACTGGTGCCGGAAGGTTGTGAATGGATGCATCAGATGGAAACGCATCACAGGAAAGAGCATCAGGATTCAGCAATAAACAGAATCTTGAAGTTCAGCAGGGAAATCTCATACGACAGCCGAGTCTGGAAGCCGTCGGATATTGAGAAGAGCAAATTGCTTGAAGATGTGTCCGTTGGCGCTTTTGAAATAATTAATAGCAGCGCCCAGGGGCTGTATATATTATGGAAATCCGCTGATTTAAAGGTTAGGGTCGGCGATATTTTTGCGCTGATTTCGGCTAAGGATAATAGAGTGGAGACAGGCTTGATCCGCAGAGTTGATAAGTTTGATCAGCAGGGCGTAGGCTTGGGAATCGAAATGCTTGGCTTTGAATCCGAAGTGGTCGGCTTGATACCGCCCGGCCAGAAAGAATCGTCTTGTCGGGCTGTTTTTCTTCCGGGCATCAAGGCATTAAAGCAGCGAGACAGTATTGTCTATAGCTCGAGCGATTTTTCTGTGGGCATATTTGTTAATATGCGGCATGGAGAAAAAAATATCTCATGCCGTTTACATAAATTAATAAACTCCACTTCCGCTGTCAGTCATGTGGAGCTGTTTTATGTTACAGATTCAGTCTAAACCAGTTGTTACTGGTCGGTATTATAGTGTTTATGAATACCGTTTATATTCCGAATATAGACTTTATTGGAGGAATAATTTTTTGATTATTAGCTCTAGTAATCTCTATGTTAGAATAAATAATTACTTGTAATTTTTTGCAGGTAAGGAAAGTGCGTTAATAACCATATAATAAGAAGGACATGCAATGAAAACTAGAGAAATTATCGCAGTAGGTTTATTCGGTTTGGCTTTATTGACTGGTTGCAATAAAGGAGAGGAAACTACTACGCCTGCAACAGGCAGCTCATCAGAGACTGCGCCTGCAGCGACTACTCCTGCACCAGAAACTACAGCACCTGCTGAATCAGCGCCAGCAGAACCAGCTCCTGCACCTGCTGAATCAGCACCAGCAGCACCTGCCACTGAAGGCAAATAAATAGAAATAACCGGAAATGCGCCCTGCATTTTCGGCTGCTCATTTTTGAATGAGTGCCGGGTATGGCTTATGCCCGGCAAATCCCCTCGCTTAACTCACCGGACATATCCCGCAATGATATGAACTCTGCATTTTTAATCGGCAAAGTACTTTCCGATAAGCGAAACTACGGCTTCTAATAATTCAACTCCCAGGCTCTTGTCCGCGTAATCGGATGGGGATGCGTCAGTATAATCGCGAGTCATTTTATGACGACCTGTTCTTTTTTCGGCTTGAATTGTCCGCTCATGCAGTAGCTGGCCGCCGGCCTTCTTCCATTCCATAAGATGGGTTATTTCGCCGCTGTCGAGCCAGATGCCATGGTTTTTGCAGCGGTCGACAACCACGCCGCTGCGATGGGCGAATACGCGCCGGTTCATAAAGGTGCGGCAGACAGGACATTTGATGTATTTGACTTTTTTATTGGCTTGATGGCGATCCTTATTGATATTGTCCAGATATTGCCGATTTGCTTCGGAAACGTTCGGGGCAGTGCTTTCAAGCAAGATGTCTATTTCTCCGGGATCAAAAAACAATCCAAAACAATATTCACAGCGCTCGACCAGAACGGTGCCGTTGATATTGATGGTTTGCAAGGGTTTCTCGCAATGAGGGCACAGTCGGTCAGGCCGTCTCTGGATAGCGGTATATGAATGCCTGTTGTTCAGATCGACATCATTGTATGAGCCGCAATATGAACATTTGTTGGTGTTTGCCGGCAGCGGTGCTGCACAACTGATGCATTTAGCCATAATTTCATGGTTTATCTATGAAGATGATCTGCCCGCATCGCCTTTGATGTATCATGTTTTAATGTGCCAAGCCGGAACACGGCGCGTACGAGCATCAATTAGTCTTTTTGCATATGCATTCAAAACATAAATTATAGTCAACAATCAGGAGGTAGTGTGGCAATCAGAAAATTCAATGATAAGCAGCCCAGCATCGGCAGGTCCGTCTATATCGATGACAGCGCCGTGGTGATTGGCGATGTGACGATCGGCGATGACGTGTCAATATGGCCGACGACAGTAGTCAGAGGCGATGTGGAAAGCATCAGGATCGGCGAGGGCACCAATGTTCAGGATGGAGCCGTATTGCACGTATCGCATGCCGGCAAGTTTTCGCCGCAAGGGCATCCGTTAACTATCGGCAAAGGCGTGACGATCGGGCATCGGGCCGTGGTTCATGCCTGCACTGTCGGGAATTACTGTCTGATAGGCGTCGGCGCCATTATTATGGATGATGCCGTACTCGAGGACTATGTCATGCTGGGAGCCGGAGCGCTGGTGCCGCCCGGAAAAACGCTGGAAAGCGGTTATCTCTACGTGGGCGCGCCCGCCAAGCAGGCAAGACTTTTAAAAGAGTCTGAAAAAGAATTTCTGGAGTATTCTTCTCAGCATTATATGCATTTGAAGGACCAGTATTTGAAATAGGTCAAAATGAAAGTGCAGCGTGGCCGAGGCTGTGAAAGTATCCAGTATAGAAGGATAACCACGAAGAACACGAACGGCTCCAGGGACAGATTTTGCTCCCCGGCAACTGCTCTCATGCGTCGCCTAAAGGGCCTGCTCTATTACTACACGCCATCCGTGGCGTTATGCATATCTGCATTCACCCCATCCATGGGGCTCATGGAGGAGGTAGAATTGCGTCTGGAACAGCAATCGAGAGCACGAAGTTTAATGAACAGGACTTAAGCAAGCCTGTGGGGGCGACTTCAGGCGCCCATTCAGATAAAAGGCGACTAAAGTCGCCCCTACAGGTTTTAAAACCGCTTGTTTCGGCGGTTGAACAGGAAAACTGCGTAAGTCCTGATGAATTGATTTCCAGGATTATTTACTTCGTGCCCTTCGTGGTGAATTACACTTTGTTTAGTGCCTGATACAGATTCGGCCGTACTGTTGCCTACTTCACGCTCGGCGCTCCGAATTGAGCAATTCAATAACGGGCCGGGTTTCAGGATGAACGCCGCGCCAGATGAAAAATGCCTCGGCCGCCTGTTCGACCAGCATGCCAAGTCCGTCCAGACTTTTTGCCGCGTTTTGCCTGAGCCCCCAGCGCACGAAAGCTGTCGGTTCGTTGCCATAGGCGAGATCGTAGCAGACGCCGTTTTCAGCCAGCAGTCCCTCAGGCAAAGGTGGCAGTTGGTCGCTTAAACTGGCCGAAGTCGCGTTTAAAATCAAATCAAATTGCCGGCTCTGCAAGTCGTCAAGTCCGCAGCCGCTGACAACTCCCTTGTGATGGAAAGCTTGCGCCAGATCAATGGCTTTGTCGACAGTGCGGTTGGCGATGACTATGGAATGCGGGGCCTGCTCAAGGAGAGGGCCTATGATGCCTCTGCCGGCGCCGCCCGCGCCCAGGATTAAAATCCGGCTTCCCGTTAAGGCGATGGTATGGTTGGCTGTCAGGTCCGTTACCAAGCCTTTGCCGTCCGTGTTATCGCCGAGAATAGAGCCGTCCGCCTGTACGGCGAGCGTATTGACCGCCCGGCTAAGCTGAGCCCGCTCGGTTTTGCTGTCGGCAAAAGCCCAGGCCAGCCCTTTCAGGGGTACCGTACAGTTCAGTCCTTTGCCGCCTGCGGTGAAAAAGGCCGTGGCCGCGCTCTGGAATTGTTCGGCAGGCACATCCTGCGCGGTATATTCAAGCGATTGGCCTGTCTGCTCGGCGAAAAGCCGATGGATTCTAGGGGATTTGCTGTGCTTGATGGGATGGCCGAAAACGGCATAGCGATCTGTTGTCATCATGGTTATTCTCTTTTTTCCACCCAGTATTCCCACAAGATCGTCAGCAGCACAATGCCGATGGCAATCAGTATTTCTATCCACAGAAAGTGTTCCGTGTAAGCGGCAACAACAGCGGAAGTACCCATGAACAGCCCGACCAGACTGAAGCGCCAGCCTACCCGCAGGCCATCGAGGATGGTCGACAGCGACAAAATCAATAAAATGACCAGACCTGCGCTTTCAGGATCGATGCGGCCGGATTTTTGCACTAAGAACGCGCCGCCGACCACTATCAGGGAAGTGAGCCAGTGAATGGACTGCTCGCGCACTATTTTCTTGAAATCGTCGATATTATGCTTGGATTGCAGCCAGCCGATCAGTATCCCGAACAGGCCGAAAACGAACACCATGATAATCCAGTAACCCAAACCATCGGCAGGAGAAAAATCGTTGATGCCGATGCCTACCAGCGACAGGATCAGCAGCAGGACCAGGATGGCTTCTTCAAAGTGAAACCTTCTCTTGGGGGGAATTAGATAATCTTCTGACATGGTACGGATTCCAGATTTAGGGTTATGAAAAATGCTTGTTCCAGAGAGCTAGGGCAACAATTGATTAGTCCTGCAACCATTGCGCCACGGATTTGGCAAAATAAGTCAGAATCGCATCGCTGCCGGCGCGCTTGAAGGCCAGCAGGGATTCCAGAACAACTTGCTGCTCATCCAGCCAGCCGTTCATGGCGGCCGCTTTGAGCATGGCATATTCGCCGCTGACCTGATAGGCGAAAGTCGGCACGCCGTACTGGTCCTTTACGCGGCGGATAATATCAAGATAAGGCATGCCGGGCTTGATCATGATCATATCGGCGCCTTCCTGCAGATCCAGCTGAACTTCGCGCAGCGCCTCATCGGAGTTGGCCGGGTCCATCTGATAGCTGTATTTATTGCCTTTGCCCAGATTGCCGGCCGAGCCGACGGCATCTCGGAAAGGGCCGTAAAAGCTCGAGGCATATTTGGCGGAATAGGCGAGGATGCGCGTATTGATATGATTTTGGGCTTCCAGCGCTTCTCTTATCGCGCCGATGCGCCCGTCCATCATATCCGAAGGCGCGACGATATCGGCTCCGGCTTCTGCATGGGATAGCGCCTGCTTGACCAGCACGGCTATCGTTTCGTCGTTCATGACATAGCCGTCCTGATTGATCAGGCCATCCTGCCCGTGGGACGTGAAGGGATCGAGGGCGACATCGGTAATAATGCCCAATTCCGGCAAGGCTTTCTTTAAAGCCCTTACGCTACGCTGAGCCAGGCCGTCAGGGTTGTAAGCCTCCGCAGCGTCATCGGACTTTTTATCCAAAGACGTTACCGGAAACAGCGCAATGGCAGGAATGCCGAGATCATAAAGCGCATGCGCCTCTTCCAGCAACAAGTCCAGGGAGAGCCGCTCTAAGCCCGGCATCGAGGCGATGGCTTCTCTTTGATTCGTGCCCTCGGTGACGAACATCGGGTAAATCAAGTCATCAACGGATAAGCGGTGTTCGCGCATTAAACGGCGGGAAAAATCGTTATAACGCATTCTTCTCATGCGTGTGCGGGGGAAATTGATGTTATTATATGTCATCTTATCCATAGTCATGGGTTTGGAAATTATCAGAACCTCTGGCTTGAGTCATGCAGTCCGTCAAGTCAGCTTGACGGACTGTTTGGCTTGGGATTTATTTTATCAGGGAATATGGGTCGCTGATATTCGAAAATAGAAAGTATTCGCTAGTTTCAATTCTTAGAGGGTTTTATGAAGGCTAAACAATATACGGTATTTGTTTTATTTGCAGTGTTGCTCGGCTTCATGCCGATGACAAAAGGCATGGCGGCTGATCTGTTGCCTCCACAACAAGCGATTGAAGATGCCTCGACAAAATTACACGCCAAATTGCAGGACAAAACGTTCGCCCAGGATTTTGTCCAGGTTACGCGATTTGTCAATGAAGTCATTATGCCGCATACCGATTTCGATAGAATCTCAGCACTGGTGCTGGGCCCTATCTGGAAAACCGCGACCAACGATGAGCGGGCGCGTTTTAAGCAGGAATTCCAGACGCTGCTGATAAGAACCTATTCCAGAGCCTTCGTTGAGTTCCGCGACTGGACAGTACGGTTTCTGCCGCTGGAAATGGAACCCGGCGCGACAAAAGCCGTCGTCAAAACCGAAGTTCTGCAACCCGGCATTCAGCCTGTTGCGGTAAATTACCGGATGGTACAGAGCCAAGGCAACTGGAAAGCCTACGATATTATGATTGAAGGCGTCAGTCTCGTGACCAACTACCGTACGACTTTCACCAATGAAGTCAAGACCAAGGGTTCACTGGCCGCAGTGATCGACGGATTGGCCAAACGCAACGCTGAAGCGCTTGCTTCAGGCACAACAGCCTCCAGGTCTTAATTGCCCGACCTTCGTCTTCTAGTTTTGATTGCCACGAAGCTTGCAAGCTTCGTGGCAATGCTCACTAGCTCCGATTGACCGCCTGTACAATTCCCCGTTTTTTTTCAGTTAATGCTGTGCCCGGATGCGGACAGCGCATTTAACTTTACCTGAATGATTGATTATCAACCTTTAATTGAAACGCTGCTCGAGGCCAAGGCCGATGCCTGGGTTCAGATATTGCCGCAACAGTTGGCCCGAACATTCGAACCGGCGAATCACGGCACATTGGCCCAATGGCAGGCGCTGATCGAGCAATTGCCGAAACCGGAACATACTGGCGCATCGTTAGATGCCGATGCCGTACGGATAGACTGCCCTGAAGATCTGACTGATGAAGCCTGCCAGCAGTTAAAAGACCAGCTCAAGGTTTTGCACCCGTGGCGCAAAGGTCCTTATGATCTGTTTGGCATTAAAATTGACACCGAATGGCATTCGGACTGGAAATGGGATCGCCTGAAAAACCACATCGCGCCGTTAGCCAATCGCCTGGTGCTGGATGTCGGCTGCGGCAACGGCTATCACTGCTGGCGCATGCTCGGGGCCGGAGCCCGCATGGTGGTCGGCATTGACCCGCTGCTGCTTAACGTCATGCAATTTCAGGCGATCCGAAAACTGCACGGCGAGGCGCCTGTTTATGTGTTGCCTATTGGCATGGAAGAAGTGCCTTATGGCTTGAAACTGTTCGATACGGTCTTTTCCATGGGCGTGCTGTACCACCGCCGTTCGCCTATTGATCATCTGCTCGAATTAAAAGAAAGCCTGCGGCCGGGCGGTGAACTGGTGCTGGAAACACTGGTCATAGACGGCGGGCCAGGGCAGGTGCTGGTGCCCGAAGGCCGCTATGCCTGCATGCGCAATGTCTGGTTCTTGCCGACCTGCGATACGTTGATCGGCTGGATGAGACGCTGCGGTTTCACCAATATCCGCATTGTCGACGTGACCGTCACCAGCACGGAAGAACAGCGCACGACGGAATGGATGACTTTTCATTCGCTCAAGGATTTTCTTGATCCCAACGATCCGAACCTTACCCGCGAAGGCCTGCCCGCCCCCAAGCGTGCCATTATTATTGCAAATCCGGCTTAACCCGGCTGTTTAACATTATAGAGATTGAAATGACTGCCTCAAAGACTGCCCCACATATCGGTTTTATTAGTTTGGGTTGCCCGAAAGCCCTGGTCGATAGCGAAAGGATTCTAACCAAGCTGCGTGCCGAAGGTTACACCATTTCACCGACTTATCAGGACGCCGATCTGGTGGTCGTCAATACCTGCGGTTTTATCGATGCCGCGGTCGAGGAATCGCTCGACAGCATCGGCGAAGCGCTGGCCCATAACGGCAAAGTCATCGTGACCGGCTGCCTGGGCTCCAGAGAAGCTGAAATCCGCGCCCGCCATCCGCAGGTGCTGAAAGTGACCGGCGCGCATGCGCTGGAAGAAGTCGTGGCTTCAGTGCACGAGCATCTGCCGCCGCCTCACGATCCGTTTACCAGCCTGGTGCCGCCGCAAGGCATCAAGCTGACGCCGCGTCATTATGCCTATTTGAAAATTTCCGAAGGCTGCAATCACCGCTGCACGTTCTGCATCATTCCGTCCATGCGCGGCGACCTGGTCAGCCGGCCTGTCGACGATGTCCTGTATGAAGCCGAACGTTTGGCCAATGCCGGCGTCAAGGAACTGCTGGTCGTATCGCAGGATACCAGTGCCTATGGCCTGGACCTGAAGTACCAGAGCCGCGACTGGAAAGGCCGTTTCGTGCAAACGCGGTTTTATGATCTGGCTGAAGCGCTGGGCGATCTGGGCATCTGGGTGCGCATGCATTATGTGTATCCGTATCCGCATGTCGATGACGTGATTCCGCTCATGGCCGAAGGCAAAATCCTGCCTTATCTGGACATCCCGTTTCAGCATGCCAGCAGCCGCATATTGAAACTGATGAAGCGTCCGGCGGCCAGCGAAAACAATCTGGACAGAATTCGGGCATGGCGGGAAGTCTGCCCCGATCTCACTCTGCGCAGCACCTTCATCGTCGGCTTCCCGGGCGAAACCGAGCAGGAGTTTGAAGAATTGCTCAACTTTTTGACCGAGGCGCAAATGGACCGGGTTGGATGCTTTGCCTATTCTCCGGTCAAAGGCGCAGCCGCCAATGACTTGCCGGATCAGGTACCTGAGGAAGTCAAGCAGGAGCGTTTAGCGCGTTTCATGGCGCATCAGGCCGAAATCAGCGCCGCACGCCTGCAGCAGCGCATAGGCCGCATTGAGACTGTGCTGATCGATGAAGTCGTCGAGGAAGGCGCTGTCGCCAGAAGCAAGGCCGATGCGCCGGAAATCGATGGGCAGGTGTTCATTGATGGCGCAACGCATCTGAAAGTCGGGGACTTTGTTGAAGTCGAACTGGAAGAGGCCGATGAGTACGATATGTGGGGGCATCTGGTTTAACATTCCACGTGTCAAGTTGTAGGTACGCACTGCGTACCTTTTTAGAGTTGCGGAGCCGATAAACGTCGAAAAAGGTATGCAATGCATACCCTACAACTTTTTATTTTCTTTCGGCAAACCATTTCTGGGCAAAGAAGCCGGCATAAATCGAAGCGACCATGACCACTGCTTCCAGTGTACCCAATCCCAAGCCAGATACAGCAGGCCCCGGGCAATAGCCGGTCATTCCCCAGCCTATGCCGAACAGGCCGGCTCCCAATAGCAAAGGTTTATCGATCTCCCGGCGCTTGGAAACGTGAAAGCCGTCGTCCAGTATGGGAGCCGGACGCTTCAGCACCCACCTGAAAGATACAAACGCCACTGCAAGAGCGCCGATCATGACAAACATAAGGCTCGGGTCCCAGTTGCCGGCGATGTCGAGAAAGCCCAGCACTTTATCGGGATTGACCATCTGCGACAGCGACAGCCCTATGCCGAATAGAATGCCGCTTAAGAGGGCGAGCAGGATTCTTTTCATGCAGTCAGCTCCAGAACATGGCGAATGATGTATACAGTGACAATGCCGCCGGCCATAAAAGTCAGTGTAGCCAATATCGAGCGCGGCGATAAATTGGCGATGCCGCAGATGCCATGGCCGCTGGTGCAGCCGTTGCTCATGCGGGTGCCGAAACCGACCAGGAATCCACCCGCTGCCAATAGCCCTAAAGGATAGTTTTGCCGCATTGCAATGAAGTCAGGCGCAATCAGGCTGAATAAAACTGCGCCGATGACCAGGCCGGCCAGGAAGGCAAGCCGCCAGCTCATTTCGCTTCCGGACGAGTTGAATACGCCGTTCATGATGCCGCTGATGCCGGCCATGCGGCCATTGAACAGCAGCAGGAGTGTTGCGCTGATGCCGATCAGCGCGCCGCCCGTTAAAGCAGAAACAGGGGTGAAATTTTCCACAAAACAAACTCCGGTTAATAATGAATTGGGAATATTCTACTATTTTCCGGCTCATTCTGCTGAGCTAGGTAGAAAGTGGGCGGGCTTTTTTTGCTTTCACACCTGTTTAGAATGACAGGGTAGGCCTAAAGCCGGTTGCGAGCGGAAGATTCAATGGTCTGCGCATCTAAACCACCCTACAGCCTTGAATCCACGCGGCGCTGGTTGCGATGACCTCATCCATGACTGCCTGCTCGCTACGGTTAAACCGCTTCAGCACCTTAAAGGAGTGATCGCCGCCTTCGATGACATGCAAGTCGGGTTGAACGGGCAGCGTCTTTAAAACCGCCTGTAACTTATCGAGATCGCATAAGGCGTCGCGCGTGCCTTGAAAAAACAGCATCGGTGCCGAGATGGCCGATAGATGTTCGGCGCGCAATTTGCCGGCTTTACCTGCCGCGTGCAATGGATAACCGTACAGAATGACGCCGCCGAATCCCGGACGTTGCGCCGCTACCATCGACGCATAACGTCCGCCCATGCTTTTGCCGGACAGTATCAGTTTTTCCGGCGCAAGCCGGGCCTTTTCCAAGACGGCATCGATGACAGCCTGCCAGGCAGCTTCCAGGACGGCAGGCCGGTCAGGCGCCTTGCGGCCTTGCTCCATGTAGGGAAAATTGAATTTGACGGTCAAAATGCCGTGTTCGGCGATGCCTTCATGCAGGGCGCAGACAAATCCGGACTGCATGTCATTGCCGGCGCCATGCGCAATAATCAACGCGTGTTGGTATTGTTCAGGGATCAGCCAAACGGAACTGATTTCAGCGCTGTCGTTGACTTGAATCCGATGATTTTCCAGTTTCATAGAGAATAAGCTTGACGAGTTAGTAAAATGTTGTAGAATACGCGCTCTGCAAACGGAGCGGTAGTTCAGTTGGTTAGAATACCGGCCTGTCACGCCGGGGGTCGCGGGTTCGAGCCCCGTCCGCTCCGCCATTCATGCAAGTGACACTAAAGCCCTCAACCGGGCTTTTTTTATGCCCGGCGTTCAAGCCGGGTTGTCGCTGCCGATAAAAAAACAGTCCACATCGAATTGCTCGCGTGTTTTTTCCATCAGAGCCTGTATGCCGAACTGTTCGGTGGCATGGTGTCCGCCCGCGAACATGTGTACGCCGTTTTCCTGACTTTCATGCCAGTCATGCTCGCTGATTTCCCCGGTTATGTAGGCGTCCAGCCCTTCTTTCGCCGCCAGTCGCCATTCGCTGTTCGCGCCGCCCGTAATGATGCCGACGGATCGGATTAGGGCATTGCTGTCCGGCGTCGCCAAAATAACGGTATGTTTGAGAACTTCGGCCAGCTTTGCCTGCAATTGCGGCGCTGTCAGAGGCGATTCCAGCACGCCTTTGATGCCCGTTGCCGAGCCCTTGTAATCGCCGAATGGCTGTTGTTGCCCGCAGCCGATCAGCCGGCCCAAGGTAGCGGCATTGCCGATGCCGGCATGGCCATCCAAAGGCAGGTGGTAACCGAACAGGTTGATGTTATGCCTGACCAGCGGCAGCACGCGTTGGGCAAAGGCGCCGGTCAAAGACCGGGCGCCGTGAAAGCTCCAGAACAGGCCGTGATGCACGACCAAAGCATCGGCCCGGCTGTCGATGGCCTGCCTGATCGAATCGCGCGTCGCGGATACGGCGAAGGCGATGCGCCCGATTTCGCCGATTCCTTCTATTTGCAGACCGTTCGGGCAGTAATCTGCATAGCTTCGCGGATTCAGCAGGCTGTCGTAAAAATCGTTGAGTTGTTGCTGCGTAATCATGAGCTTAACCTATAGTGCCGCCAGATCGTTTTAAAAGTTTCGGTCAGCGTCTGATCATCGGCGGCGATGCGCGTAGACAGGTCCTGCTCAGAGAACCAGTCGCCGGCCTCGATTTCCTCTGGCGCCAAGGTAAACGGGCCGTTGTGCCGGCAACGGTAAACCTGGATGAATTCCATGCCGATAGCGGCTGTGGCCGGCAGCTTGAACAGAGGTTCCAGCCCGTCGCCTGCTTTGATGCCCAATTCTTCCTCGATTTCGCGGAGCGCGCAACTATCGTAATCTTCGCCGGCGTCGACATGACCGGCCGCCGAAGTATCCCACAGGCCGGCATTGAGGTCTTTCAGCAGCGATCTTTTCTGAAGAAAGAGCCGGTCCTGATCGTCGAAGACCAGGATATGTACGGCCCGGTGGCGCAAGGATTGGGCATGGACATAGTGACGCGGCAGCGTATTGATCACGCAGTCGTTTTCATCGACGACCGGGAGCAGTTCGTTGTACATAAAGGAATCTGACAGTGAGAAAACAGGCTATGGATTTTAGACTGTTATGGCGGACGCGCAAGCCCGCTTTGAGAAAATTGCCCGCCTTGCAGGGCGGGCAGGGCAGCGTTTACCGGGCTTTGCCGACTTCTGAGGCTGCCGGCACTTCGACCAGCCGGCCGGATTTTACGTCGTAAATGTAGCCGTAAACGGGAATGCTGGGCGGCACCAGCGGATGATTCTTAATGCGCGTCACATCTTCGAGCACGCTTTGTTCCTGATTCTTGATGGTCAGCCAGTCGATATATTTGCCTTCGCAAGAACCCGGACCTTCGCAGCAATCATGCCAGCCGTTTTCATCGATACTGGCGGTCTTCAGGCTGCTGCTTAACAGGTCACGCATGATCTCGTCGTTAAAGGTCTCCATGCCGCAATCGCTGTGGTGAATGACAAACCATTCACGCGTGCCAAGCAGTTTGTAAGAAATGACCAGCGAGCGGATCGCATCATCGCTGGCACGGCCGCCGGCATTGCGGATGACATGCGCATCGCCTTCGGAAAGACCGGCGTATTTGGCCGGGTCCAGGCGTGCGTCCATGCAGGTCAGGATCGCGAAGTGACGGCCTGGCGGCATCGGCAGATCGCCTTTGTCGCCAAAATTATTCACATACTCTCTGTTCGCTGACAGAACTTCATTCAGAATTTTGCTCATGATTTCCTCTCATTATTATTATCGGCTATAAAAAAACCGTTGAGCCTTAACATGTTGCATGTATAAGACTCAACGGCTCTAAACTATCTCCGCTTTGAAGTCTATTCCAATAAACCCGTGTTTTAAATAGAGATAAAAATTTATACAATATAAACTGATAGTTTATAATTGAAATTCATGGATAAATTAAACAACATTCAAGTCTTCTGCCGCATCGTAGAATTGGGCACATTCGCCGCTGTCGCGCGCGAAATGAATCTCTCGGCCATGATGATCAGCAAATATATGGCCCAGTTGGAGGAGTCTTTAGGCGTGGCTCTGCTGAACAGGACCACGCGCCAATTGAGCTTGACGGAAGCCGGCGAAATCTATTATTACCGCAGCAAGCAATTGCTCGAGGATTTCTCGGAACTGGACGAGTACACTGCACAGCTGGGGCGGCAGGTAAAAGGCACATTGAAGATCAGCGCGCCGATTGATTTTGGCGGCATTTATATGGTGCCTGCCATTGATGCCTATCAGCGCGAACATCCGGGCGTTAGAATTCAGATGACTTTGCATAATAGCCGCGTCAATTTGAGCGAAGGCAGTTTTGACCTGTCCATTTTGGTTACCGATAGCCTGGAGCCGGGCGTCGTAGCCCGGAAAATAGCCGAAACGCGCCTGTGCACGTATGCCTCGCCTGCCTATCTGGCTGAGCACGGCGAGCCTGAACAGATTGATGCGCTGCATTCGCACCGTTGCCTGCATTATATCGACACGCCGCACAAAGATTATTGGGTGTTTAATATTGATGAGGATGAGGTTAAAATCAAAACCAACTGGCATTTCGCTTCCAACAACGGCAGGGCCTTATGCCAGGCGGCGGCTTTAGGCATGGGCATCACGCAGGCGCCGGAAATATCGGTCGCGAATTATTTGGCGCACGGCCAGCTGGTAGAGATCCTGCAAGCGTATCGCATGCCTTCATTGGCTGTCTATGCCACTTATTTGCAAAGGCGCTTTTTGCCGGCCAAGCTTACGACGTTTGTCGATTTTTTGATTAAATACTTTGCTGAAAATAATAACTACAACGACGACAAGCTTAATACAAGGGAAAAGACTACAATTTAATATATGGAACAGTTAACTATGGCAAGACGAAGCGAACACAGTCTGGAAGAAATCAAGGAAATGGTTCTGAGGGCCGCCGAGAATATAGTGGTCGAGGAAGGCTACGAGGCGTTGACCGTGCGCAAGATCGCGTTGGAGATAGGTTATACGGTAGGCAGCATCTACATGGTATTCGCCAATATGGCCGATCTGGGTCTGCACATTAAAGGGCGAACGCTTGACGACATTGCCGCGCATCTGGAAGTGTTTGATGATGACTCGGCGGAACAGTGTATAGAAGTGCTGGCCAAGGCTTATCTGCGCTATGCGAGCCAAAACTATAACCGCTGGCGCATGATTTTTCAGCAGCGTTTGCCGGAGCAGACAGATATTCCGGACTGGTACCAGGCGAAAATCGATCAGGTTTTCAGGGAGATGGAAGCACAGTTCGTCCGGCTGACACCGCAATGCGACGAAGCGCAACGAAAGCGTGCGGCCCGTGCATTATGGGGCGGGATTCACGGCATCTGCGAGCTGTCGCTGACCGGCAGAATGGATCTGGTCGGCGTTCATGATGTGGAAGAGAGTGTCGTGTTGCTGGTCAGGAACTTTATCCGCGGCTGGGTGGCGCAGGCGCATTAACTGGCAACCCTGTAAGGGCGAATTCCAACAGTAGGCGCTTCGCCTAGAGCGCCTACTGTTGGAAGTCGCCCCACACAACGCCGCTCGTCAAAATACAGAGAAGTTATTTCTCGCCTTATCCTTAATTATTTCTTCGCGTTCTTCGTGACCTTCGTGGTAAAAATTCCTTGGTTTGCGCAGCATAAATCTTGGTCTCACTTATATGAACAATAACCAAAAACACCCCCCAGCCGATCAGAACAATCATGCCATAGATTATGCAGGGCGCAGGGAATTGCTGGCCTGGGCGTTGTTTGACTTTGCCAATTCCGGCTATACCACGGTCGTGTTGACGACAATATTCAGCACTTATTTCGTCGGGGTAGTTGCCGGCGACCTGCCCGGTTCAGCCACATTGCTATGGTCTCTGTCTGTCGGCATCGCCAATTTTGTGGTTATGTTCAGCGGTCCTGTCATTGGCGCGATTGCCGATGACCGGGCCAGCAAGAAACGCTTTCTGCTGATTTCCACGCTGGGCTGTATCCTATCGACGGCCTTGCTGGCGCTAGTCGGGCCTGGCGATATTTTGCCGGCCATGCTGCTGGTCACCGTTTCGGCCATCATGTTCTCCAGCGGCGAGAATTTGATCGCGGCGTTCCTGCCGGAGATCGTGCCGGAGCGGAACATGGGCAGAATGTCCGGTTACGGCTGGAGCCTAGGGTATTTCGGCGGCCTGCTGACGCTGGGGATTTGCCTGGCCTACATTACCTGGGCCAAGCAGCGAGGCATATCGGAAACCCAGTCCGTGCCCGTGACGATGCTGGTCACGGCCGGCATCTTCGCGCTGACGGCGACGCCGACTTTTCTGTGGCTGCGCGAGCGCGCGGCGCCAGCGGCTCATGGCGGGAACCTCTTCATGCTGGCTGTTGGCTTCAGGCGCCTGGCGCATACGTTTAAAGAGGCGGCCCGCTTTCGTGATTTGTTCCGTTTTCTGATCACGCTGGGCGTATACCAGTCCGGCGTCAGTACGGTTGTGGTGCTGGCCGCCATTTATGCGCAGGAGGTCATGGGCTTCGACACGCAGGCTTTGATTATCCTGATCATGGTGGTCAACGTAACGGCGGCGGTCGGCGCGTTTATCTGCGGACATCTGCAGGACCGCATAGGCTCGGTGCCGACCCTGGCCATAACGCTGCTGGTCTGGATCGCGGCCGTGGTCGCGGCTTTATTGGCGCGCCAGCCCGCACATATGTGGATAATCGGCAATATGATCGGCCTGGCCATGGGCGCAAGCCAGGCTGTCGGGCGGGCTTTGGTCAGCAAATTCTCGCCGAGCGGGCGCAGCGGCGAGTTCCTGGGCTTGTGGGGCGTCATGAACCGGCTGTCGGCTATCGCCGGGCCTTTGAGCTATGGCCTGATCAATTACTGGAGCGGCGGTGACCACCGGCTGTCGCTGGTATCGACTTTGCTGTTCTTTATTGCCGGCCTGCTGCTGCTCGCCAGGGTCAATGAGCAGCGCGGCAAAGCCGCCGCCCTTGATGCGAGCCGGTAACACTCGCCGGACCGATCAGCCGGGCTGCTGTAGCGGCTGACGCTTGGGCAGGCGCAGCGATACCAGAAACGTGGCCATGAAAAACAGCGAGCCCAGCGTCAGCATGGAAGCCACCGGATCGGCGTTCAGAGAGGCCGCATAGGTATAGCCGCCCACCGCGGCCAGCATGGACAAGTTTTGAAAGAACCCTTGCAGGGCCACGGCGCTGCCGCTGCCGATGCTTTGCTGTCCAAGCTCCTGCAGGGCGGCGTTGATGGGCACGATGAACATGCCGCCCATGATGCCGATAGAAAGCAGTGCGAAACGCGCCGGCCACAGGCTGTCGGTCAGGCTCAGATCGAAGATAAACAGCGCCATCAGGTAAGCCGGTATTCTGACGCGGCGCAGGTGTTCCAGCGGAATCAATCTCGGCACCAAAGCCGAGCCCAGGACGATGCCGATGGCGAGGAACAAGGTCAGCTCGGCGATTTCGGTCGCATTCTTCGACATTAAAACCAGCGGCGCCCAGGCCACGAGAATGACTCTCAGCGTTGCCGCCGCGGCCCAGAACATGGACGCGCCGATGATGGCAAAGCGCGAGCGCGGCGTCGTGAAGAACTGGCCTATCTGGCGGCTGAATTCGACCATTCCTGAGCCGGTATTGCTTTTGTTGCTGACGCGGACCGGCAAAGACAGCGTGACCAGGGCGGATGCGATAAACAGCACAATAGTGCCCGCGAGCGCCCAGGTAATCGAGTAATCGGCCACGCGGGCGCCGATCACCATGCCCAGCAAAATCGCCAGAATCGTTGAGCCTTCGATCCAGCTATTGGCCTTGACCAGAACTTCATGGCCCGCCAGTTCGGGCAGAATGCCGTATTTGGCCGGGCTGTAAACGGCCGCGCCCATGCCGACCACGCAGTAAGCCAGCAAAGGCTCTACGTGCAGCAGCAACAGGCCGGCGCCGGTAGCCTTGATCAGGTTGGCGATAATCAGCACCCTGGATTTGGCGTGATTGTCGGCAAATCCCCCTGCCCAGGGCGCAAGCAGCACGAACGCGACCAGAAACACGCTTTGCAGGGCCGGCACGTACCAGTTGGGCAGATGGGACGATTGCATGACCATGGCGATGACTGAAAACAAGATGGCGTTATCGGCAAAAGCCGACAGGAACTGCGCAATCAGCAGCGGATAGATTTTCCGGTTCATGAGGCTTTGTCGGTTGCCGTATCAGGCTGGGCGGCGGGCGCAAGTTTTGCGGCGGCAAGCTCTGTCGCCGCCGGATAATTGATTTTGCCGGACGCCATGACCGGCACCGCATTGACCACGAGAATTTTCTTCGGCAGGGCAATGTGCGCGATGCCTTCCGCGACAGCGGCCAGATCATGGAGGCGGGCATTTTTATGGGTCGTCAGCAGGATGACCTGTTCGCCCTTTTTGGCATCGGGCAGGCTGACGGCGGCATGGAGCTCTTCGGGCCAGGCTTTGGAAGCCAGTTGCTCTACCGCGGTCAAGGAAACCATTTCACCGCTGACTTTGGCAAACCGCTTGACGCGGCCGCGGATGCTGATAAAGCCGTCCTCGTCGACCTGCACGATATCGCCGGTGTCGTACCAGCCTTGGCCGTAAATGGATTCAGGCGGCACCAGCTGGCCCGGATTGTCGGCCAGCAGATAGCCCAGCATGATGTTAGGTCCCTTGACATGCAATTGCCCTGCATCCTCAATGCCCGGTATCGGTTCCAGCCGGTACTCCATGTCGGGCATGAAGCGGCCGACCGTGCCGGCTTTGTAATCCATCGGCGTATTGACCGAGGTGACCGGCGCCGTTTCGGTCGCGCCATAGCCTTCCAGAATGCGGATGCCGAATTTGTCGGCCCAGATCTGGCGCGTGCTTTCATGCAATTTTTCGGCGCCGGCCACGACATAGCGCATGTTGTAGAAATCGTAGGGATGGGCTTTTTTCGCGTAAGCCGCAAAAAACGTGTTCGTGCCGAACATGATGGTCGCGTTGATCTCGTAAGCGATTTCGGGGATGACTGCGTAATGCAGCGGCGTCGGATAGAAGAACGCCTTCATGCCGCTCAGAATCGGCAACAGCGTGCCGACGGTAAAGCCGAACGAGTGAAACATGGGCAGGAAATTGAGCACGACATCCTGCGCATTGAAGTTGATGCGCGCTTCCAGCTGTTTGTGATTGCCCAGAATATTGGCATGAGACAGCACGACACCCTTGGGCGTGCCTTCCGAGCCGGACGTGAACAGCACCACGGCCGGGCTGTCGGGGCTGTAACGGTTATGCTGATACCATAAGTTAGCCGTTTTGCATTGCACCAAAGCCTTGAATTTGGCTAAAGGCGTAATTTGCGCGGCCAGGTCTTCCAGGTAGACCAGCTTGACCACTTTCTGCAACTGCTCGGCTTCATCGGTTAAGCGGGCCATCTCTATAAAGCGGCGCGACGTTAACACCGTCTTGACGAGCGCCGTTCGGCAGGCTGACACCATGCCGGCCGAGCCGGTGGAAAAATTCAGCATGGCGGGCACGCGGCCGTGTAATTGCAAACCCAGAATCACAAACAGCGTTTTAGTCGAATTGGGCAGGAAAACGCCGACATTTTCGCCGGCGTCGGTGATTTTTTGCAGCGCATCGCCGATCGCAATCGTGCGCGTGATCACGCTGTCATAGGATAACGGGATGCGCTCCAGGTCTTCGACAACCTTATGTTTGCCGCCGTGTATCTTGCGCGCCTCCAGCAAGGCGGCAAAAACGGTTTGCCGGTAATGGCTGGTGGCGAACATCATATCGGTCATCATGTCGGCCAAGGCATGTCCGCTGTGCTTGCGGCGGGTTTTGCCCCGCATGTCCTCGGGCGCGGAAATCTTGGTCGGCGGCAGAATCTGAATCGTGATCTTGGGAAACAGGCGCAAACGCACGATATTGCGCAAGCGCGAGAAGTGCGTATATTCGGCGCCATCGATACGGATCGGCAAAATGGTCGCGCCCGATTTGTCGGCGACCATGCCGGTGCCGTCGTAAATCTTCATCAGGGAACCGGTTACCGTAATGCGGCCTTCCGGGAATATGACGGTGCGGGTATCATGCTGCAGATGGTGAATGACATCCTTCAACGACATCGGATGCGTCGGGTCCATCGGGAAAACGCGCGACAGGCTCAGAAAAGGCCTTAGCCACCAGCGCTGGGAAATGTGCGTATTGATCGCAAAAGTGATGTCGTCGGGCAGGAAAACGCCCAGCAGCAGCGGGTCCAGAAAGGACGTATGGTTGGATATGATCAGGACGCGGTTCCCGGCCTGTTTATAGTTTTCCAGGCCTTTGACTTCAACCTTATAGATCAAAGTCAGCAGCCAGCGTAAAATTTTTTTCAGCATAATATTCCTCCTTGCACCATCTTAGCAGACATTGAGAGATGTCTTGATGACGTAATTCTAAATTGTAATTGAACAATGTTCAATTAAATATTTACACGCTTTTTACTGTCGCCTGGCAATTCTGTTTTTAATCCTCCTCAAAGCATAAAAGAGCTCGGCAAGGAAAAATAATGACAAGATGACAATTAACATCTAAGTTTAATACGTCATTGACTTTTGTAGAGATAAACCATGCAACGAAATACCTCACGAGTCGGTCATGCGCTGGCTCTCATCATCGCCGGCCTGTTTGCCTTCGGATCGGCGCAAGCGGACAAGCCGACACGATTCAGCGATCACCCTGACGGTAAGAACAGACAGAAAGACAAGCATGACCGTTATGTGAATCAGCGGCCGGATCATAACGCGAGGGCAGGGGGCAACATAGGGAGAAACGATTATTTTCTCGACCGGCACAGAACCGTTATCCATGATTATTACATTCAACAGTCCCGTTCCGGGCGTTGTCCGCCAGGGCTGGCCAAAAAGCGGAACGGCTGCCTGCCGCCCGGCCAGGCCAAAAAATGGCAGATCGGCCGGCAGCTTCCTAGGGACGTGATTTTCTATGATTTACCGCCTTCGCTCGTTCAGTCCTTGGGGCCTGCGCCGAGAGGCTACCGCTATGTGCGCGTGGCGTCCGACATTCTGCTGATAACGATAGGCACAGGCATGATCGTGGATGCCATACAGGATTTGGGCAGGATGTAACCCTGCGCAAATCCGGGGCGGTTTTAATCGCCCGGCCAAGGCTGTCTGTCAGGTTTATCAACTTTAACAAGCAAATGTTGTCGCAATAATTATTTATCCGTAAAGACGAATGAAGCAGGCCGATAAAACTCTGCTGGAGCAGATGGCGATCACTGAATCGGACGCCGAGCGCCGCAAGTCATTGTTATCGTTCAGCGCGGCCGATGCCGCATGGCTGGCCCGTTGCCGACCGGTCATCGAGACGAAAATAGATGCCCTGGTAGACGAATTTTACGAAATTCAGATCCGCATACCTGAAGTTGCGCAAATGATCGATGGCGCCGATACCTTGGCGCGCCTGCGCGGTATGCAGCGCCGCTATGTCCTTGATCTGTTCGGCGGTTCGTACGGCCTGGATTATATAAGCGACCGGTTAGGCATAGGGTTGGCCCATAAACGCATCGGCGTCGAACCCAAATTCTATCTTTCGGCCATCCACACGCTTAAATGCCTTTTGGCCAGATTGATAAACGAAGCGCTTCCGGAAGCCGGCGCTCGCCAGGCCACGCTGGCGGCGCTTGATAAATTATTGCTATTCGATATAACGCTCGTGTTTGAGACTTACATCGGCAGTCTGGTTTCGGAAGTCAAAGCCGAAAAAGACAAATCCCTGACTTACGCGCGGACACTGGAGATCAAGGTCATGGAGCGGACGCAGCAACTGGAGAGGTTGGCGCGCACAGATCCGCTCACAGGGCTGTTGAATACGCGCTTTCTTACTGAAATGCTTGAGAAAATCCTCCATAGGGCCCAGCGCCATTACGACCCTGTGACGTTCGCCTACTTTGATATTGACGATTTCAAGAAAATCAATGATATCGAAGGTCATCAGCGCGGCGATGACGTGTTGCGCATGATAGGCGATGTCTTCAGAAAAGTATCGCGTGCCGAGGACTGCTGCTTCCGCTATGGCGGCGATGAATTCTGCATCATTCTGACTAACTGCACCGAATCGCAGGCCAGCGAAATCTATATGCAGCGCTTCAATGACGCTCTCAGGCAATACCGGCAGGATGTCACCTTAAGCATTGGCATCTTCCAGACAGGCCCCGATCATTATGACGACCCCGAAACCGTCATCCGCTGCGCTGACCATAGAATGTACGAGGCGAAAAGAGCCTTCAAGTCGGCCCGGCAGTCATCGGATACCTGATGCAAGCCCGGCAATGCGCCAAATATACGAAATTTTCGATAGGGCTGAAGCGCTTTATGGCCTGTAAAACAGTAGTGAAGGTTTGCCAGGCATTTTAAGGCTATCAAGGTCTGGACTTACATATTTTTCTTTTCTGCTACCGGTAGAAAGCAGGGTTAGGTGATCTAAAAGCGGTTTTAAAACCTGTCGGGTTAGCTCATCGGGCGTAACCCGACAAGATACCTGCATTATGTCGGGTTACGCTGCGCTAACCCGACCTACAAGTCTGAGCCTGATAGCGGCTATTCTCGCGAAGGCTTAGTGCGACTAATTGGAAAATTGTAGATGGAACTTAGTAATTTTGACTTTCTTAAACACCATGATGAGTTGCTGGTGCGCCTCGCCAAAACCGCCGAAGCCTGTTTCGTGCCCGACCCCAACACCATGCTCACCAAAATGTGTCAATTGGGCGAAGAACTTGTCAAAACCATCGCCTCCCGCGTGGGAGTAAACAGTATATTCTACGTAGATGTGGGGTGACCGCCAGGCCACTCATTGCTATAATTACATTAATGGCTAGCATTTCGGTCAACAAGGACAAAAGATGACCGCTTTACTTTGAGGCGTTCTTTGTGTGCAGCATAAGATTATAGGTAGAAGTTTGGCCGGGGATGGAAGTAATTCACCTATAAGCATATATCAATGCAGAGGCGTGAAAAAATTGCACCAAATAAAATCACATAAAACATAAAAACTAAACCACCAAACACCGCAGCAAACATCTGACCAAAGTATTAAGGCGCAAGCCAACTAGGAGTGGCTATCTAAATGCAACAGCAGAAAGACAAAGTTATATTCGCCAACCAACTCCGCGCAATAGCGATTATCGCAGTAATGATAATTCATCTATGTGGAATTTATTGGCGTGCGCGAGGCACGGTTTCAGCCTATATATTCGCCCCAGAAATCGAAGGTCCAGCCTCCGGTCTACTTGGGTGGCTATCACCTCCAACGGTAAACTATGGTCCATTTGGGGTCGCTATTTTTTTTCTTATCAGCGGGTTTGTAATACCATTTTCGCTATCTAAATTATCGCCCATTGAGTTTTTAGTAGCTAGAGTTTTTAGGATTTACCCAACATACCTAATAGGCTCAGCAGTAATGCTGCTTTGCATTTGGTTTTCGAGTCTCTACTGGGGCAAGGAATTTTCAATAAATACAAACAACTTATTGTTAAATCTAGCTCTTATACACACAAATATTTTTGTTAAAACAATTGATCTTGTCAACTGGACGTTATCCATAGAAATAAAATTCTATCTAATCTCCGCAATCCTTTACAGTTCCATAAGAAAAGCAAATCCGCTGCCGATAATATTGCTAGCGGTTGGTACGCTCTGCTTCACAGAATGGTACCCTGAGGCAAAATCCGTCATACACTTTACAAGCTTTAATCTATCGATTGAGTCGATAAAAGCAGAGCTAATGGTTGTGTGCTTTATGTTCATAGGAACTTTCTTCTACTTTCATTTCTTTGAAAAAATCACAACTTTAGAACTTGTATTGTATTCCTCAATACTGCTGCTTTTGGTTTTGTTGTGCTGGACGCATAATGCCTGGGCTAGCGGAATACCAGGCGTGCCGCGAAACTACATTTATGGTCTTTCCGTGTTTGTCACGGCATACGCACTTAGAAAACACTTCCGGCTATTTACGCCTTTAGATTTTATTGCAAAAATCAGCTATCCACTCTACATAACCCATTCCTTAATCGGCTACTCCATTATGCGGGTCGCGATGGACAATAGTCTCCCGTATTTTGCTGCACTGTTAATAGCTATTTCGATTATTGTGGCTATTTCTTACACGCTACATATCACAGTAGAAAACAAGTCCATTGAAATTGGAAAAAAGCTTATAGAAAAAATTCGCAGCAAAAACTCTAAAACGGAACTAGAGGGGCGACAGGCCAGTTTAAGTTTTTAAATATTTGACAGTTATTTATCGGCCCCCGTATGGGCGCCTTTTATTTTCGTATCCACAGCAATACACTGCCTCATTTCTACATCAGGCAGATTATGAGATGACGGCATTAAAATCGCCTGCCCAAAGCGTCGGGCTTCCAGTTCAAGATTATCAACTCACTCACCTTGGCTTTTCCCTGCCGATAATTCGTGTTGCTGTAACGGATGTTCAGCGTTTCGAATTGGAAACCCTCTGATCTCATGGGTAGAAATCGACTTTCAATATTTGTTACCCATCAGCGTTGAGTTTTCCAGTCAAAAATTTGCATGTGTAATAATATCAACATGATAGTGGGTAGCTGCTGGAAAATTTAAACGCTCTTTTGTTGTAAAATTGGCAAATTTAGACGCCGTTTTCCAGTCTAAGTAAGAATACACAAAGACCAGGTCGGATAACGCCAGTTTTTTATCTAAATTAAAGCAAAAAGTTAGGCGCACTGATCAAACGATACAGAGTCAGAATCAAGCAATATCGAAACAACTTGAAACTATATAAAACTGCATATATGTTTTCGCCTATTAAATAAATAGACACATAGTCAACCAAGGCTGATTTTTTATCGGCCTTTTTTATGTTCGATGATTTAACAGCCGCAACCAATGCGGCTTTTTTTTTGCCTGATGTTTTCTCGGCTAATCCTACGCTGTATCATGTAAGCACTTTAAAAACGTGTACCAAGGTGTGTACCAAATGCCTGATCTTGATATTACACCTCTATATAAAACAGTAATTTATGAAGATACTCAGCATTTATTTTAAAAATATCAAATCATTAGAAGGCGAGAACCGGATTGACTTTGATCAGGCGCCGTTTGATACCGGTGTTTTCGCCATTACCGGCCCTAATGGTTCCGGCAAATCCGCCATTCTCGACGCGATCACGCTGGCTTTATACGGCGAGACGTTCCGCTTTGAACGCCCGGCCCGGCATGTCATGACCAAGCACACGGCCGACTGTTTTTCCGTGATCGAATTTTCGCTGGGCGCTGACCGATACCGGTCAAGCTGGCATGTCGAGCGCGAAGGCGGCCGCCCCGATGCGGAACTGACGCCGCCGGTCATGACGCTGACCCGCCTCGGCGAAAACGAGGAACTGCTGGCCGATACCCCGCATTCGGTCTGCGCCTTGATTACCGAAATCACCGGCATGAATTTCCGCAATTTCACGCGCTCGATCATGCTGGCGCAAGGCGATTTCGCCGCTTTCCTGAACGCCCTCGATACCGAGCGCATGGATATCCTCGAGAAAATCATCAGCAGCGATATCTACGCCGATTACCGGAAAAATGTCATTGACAAGGCCGAGAGCGCGCAAAAACAACTGGACCAGTTAAGGCAGGATCTGGCGATAGTGCAAATCATGCCGCCTGAAAAACGGGAAGCGTGCGAGCATGATTTGATCGACTTCAGCGAGCAGTACGCCGAATTGCGCGCCGATCACAACCAATTGAAGCAACAGCAGGCCGCGCAAAGACGCATAGCGATGCTGAAAACCGAAATCGCCGGCCAGGAAAAACAATTGCAGGACGCCCAAAAACAGGCCGAAAGCCAGCAGGAAAGCCTGGCCAAACTGGCCACCGCCCAGGACGCGCTGCTCTTTCAGGACGATGCCACGGCCATTGCCGACAAAAATCAGGCGGTTCAGCAGGACAAAGCCGCGCTGGCCGCCTACCGCAACGAACTGAAACAGCTGGAGGCCATGTTCGCCGCCTCGAATATCGACAGAAACGCCCCGGTCGATCTGGCCAATAAATCCGTTGCCGAGCAGAAGGAGGCCATAGACAGCACCAAGGCGCAGATCGAACTGCTCAATATGGACCGGCAGTCGGAAATGGGTTTGCGCCAGGCTTTGGGGGCGCAGATCGAGGAAAAGAAAGCCGTGCTGGAGACCGTCAATGCATGGCTGGACGAGCATGCCGCCGATGAAGCCTTGCTGTCTGACTTCCCTGAAACCGGCCGCCTGAAAAAGCTTAGGACAGAGCTGGTCGAGTTAAGGGAAAAACAGAAGTCCTTCGCCAAATGGACCAAGAACACGACCGCTTCGCTGAAAAACAACAAGTCTGCGATCGAACAGGGCATCAAAAAACAGGCCGAGTTAAAAGACAAGATAAATGAAGAAGAGCAGGAACTGGTATCGCTGGCGGAAGGCCACAATCCCGATGAAATTGAAGAGCTGCGCCTGGAACAGCAGGAGCGCGTCAAGGCATTCGATGAATTGAACAGCCTTGCGCGCGCGCATCAGAAACTGAATGAAGCGGGTCTCGGTTTTTTCGGCAGCCTGCTGGGTAGAGCGGAGCCGGAATACGATATCGACGCCTTGAACCGCGATCTGGAACAGACCCAGCAGGAAATAAGCCGCGAGGAGAATATCAAACGCGCATTGGAAGAGTCGGTCGTCCGCGAAGCCCTGCTGAAAAAAATGGAAGCGGACCGGCAGCATCTGGTGGAAGGCAAGCCCTGCCCGTTGTGCGGATCTCTGACTCACCCGTATGTCAGGCGTCCCCCGGCCGTATCCAATTCCCAGCAGGCGTTAACCGATCAGCGCGCAAAACTGCAGGCGCTGACGGCGAAGGTCGGCAGGCTGACGCAGCAAATCAAGGCCGCGCAACGGCAGGCCGAGAAGAGAGATGCGACCGATAAGCAGCTGGCGCAGATCAAATCGCAATGGACGATGTTGTGCAACCGGCTCAATGTCGCCAGCAGCAAACTGGATATCGGCAACACCAAGCTGATGAAGCAGCTGCTGCAGGCCGAAATCGATGAACTGAAAGAAATAGGCGCGTTGGCTTCCCGATACCGAAGCAAGCAGGACAGTATCGAAAAGCTGAAATCATCGCTGGCCAAGAACGAAGCCGCGCTCGAACGGCTCAAGGACGGCACCGAGAAACTGGATGCCGAATGGCAGGGACGTCCGCAGGACCAGATCGACACGGAAGCGGCGCTGGTCAACTATCAGCAGGAAGAAAAAGAGCTGGTCGCCAAAATGACCGAACAGCTGGCCCGGCTCGGAGAAAAACTGCCGGCCAGCGGCAAGGAAGACGCCCTGTTCGACCGGCTCAACAGCCGCCGCCAGGATTATCAGGGCTATGTATTCCGTCGCAGATCCTTGACCGAGGAGATGGATTCGCTGGCGGAAAAAGAGGCTGTCGCCCGGGCCAAGATACAGGAAGACAATGACAAGCTCGAAGTATACGGCCGCCGCCTGCAGCAGGAAGAAACCGTCGGCCTGCATCTGGCTTTGATCGAGAAGCAGAAGATGATTGCCGACAAGGAACGGCAGATCGCGCAACAGGAAACCGAGCTTGCCGGCCTGCGGCAGGCGCTGCTGCAAAAACTGCAGGGCACACAGTTCACGAGCCTGCAGGCGCTTGAGTCCACGCTTGACCTGATGCAGGATCAGCCGGAGCTGGAGCGGCAATTGGCCGCGCTGGAGAAGGACATCGAAACCATGGCGGCGCAGCTGGAGCAGCAAAAAGCCCTGCTGCAGGCCGAGCTGGCCCATGCAGACGCGGCGTTAAGCAGGGAAGAAATAGAGGTTCAATTAAGAAGCCTGGCCGAAAAAATGGACATTGCGCAGATGGAAGTCCAGCGTCTGGAAAGAACGCTGAAGGAGCAGGCTCAGCAGAAGCAGCGGCATGATGCGATTCTGGCTCAGCTCCAGGATCAGGAAGCCATCGCCGGCCAATGCCTGGCGGAAGCCCAGCAGATTGCGGCCGAAAGCGGCGTGGAGTTCCGCCGCCGCGTGCAAAGGCAGGTCGCTGAAAAGCTGTTGGCGCAAACCAATGAAATACTCGAAAAAATCAGCGGCCGCTATTACATCCGGCAGGCGCCCAGCGAACAGGGGCTGGCGCTGGAAATCGAGGATACCTATCAGGCCAACGTCCGCCGCCTGCCCCGGACCCTGTCCGGCGGCGAGAGCTTCATCGTGAGCCTGGCGCTGGCCCTGGGACTTTCGGAACTGGCCAACAACGGCAGGGCCGTGGATTCGCTGTTCCTGGATGAAGGCTTCGGCAACCTCGATGCGGAAAACCTGTACACGGTCATCAGCACGCTGGAAAGCCTGCATACGCACGGAAAAGTCGTCGGCGTCATTTCCCATGTCGAAAGTGTGCAGAAACGCTTCAAGGCGCAGCTGCAAGTGCTCAGGAAGCCGAACGGCATGGGCGAGCTGAGGAAAGCATCTTGATAACAGCCTGCTACGGACTTAAGCCATAAAAGCCTGGCAGGCAGCCATCATGCCGGGCCGATTTTCATGCCCCGCAGGCAACGAAAGCATTGCCTCGATTAAAAGATGCGGTTAACGCGACGGTTATCTGAATCGGGCTTATTGCACCCGAAGGCGAGTTGCTTTCTTTTGCGCCCTGTAGGCTATTTCAGCCGGAAGCGGCGCTGCTCGCCGCTTCACCCGCCGCTGGCACCCTGCCTGAACAGGAATGCCCTGCTGTATCAAAAAAAACGGTTAGTCTATACTCATAGACTGTTTCTACATTTCATGATTAAGCTAGGCTCCCACGATGAATGAATGGTTTTTTTCTTTTAACAATACAGTCAGCGGCCCCTATTCATTGGATTATGCAAAAGTTTTCGCCCGTGAACACCAAGGCGCTTATTGCTGGTGTCCGCGTTTTCCCGACTGGATTCCCATTTTCGAAGCGGCTGAAATCAGGCCGATGAAGAAAGACGGCGTCACGCCTTTTCCGCCGCCGCCTGCGCATATGATGTCGCCCAAACCGGCAGCGTTGCCTGTCGGCGCTCAGCCGGTCAGTGCGGCTAATACGCAGCCGGATGCCCAGTCTTCCGGCGGTTTTGGCCAACAGGCGGTCACGGACGGTATCGATTATAAAATCTACGGCCATGAAATGCAGTTTGTGGAAATCGAACTGGACCCGCAAGAGAGCGCGGTCGCCGAGGCCGGCGCGATGATGTACAAAAGCGCGGGAGTAAAAATGGAAACCATTTTCGGTGACGGTTCGGCCAATCAGCAATCCGGTATCATGGGGCTATTGCTGGGCGCGGGTAAGCGTCTGCTGACTAACGAAAGCCTGTTTGTTACCGTGTTCACACAAAACGCACACGACAAAGGTAAGGTAGCGTTCGCGGCGCCTTTTCCAGGCACTATTCTTGCCTTGAATTTGAACGACTACGGCCAAAAACTGATTTGCCAGAAAGACAGTTTTTTGGCGGCCGCCAAAGGCGTGCAGATCGGCATTCATTTCCAGCGCCGTATTTTAACTGGCCTGTTTGGCGGTGAAGGTTTTGTCATGCAAAAACTGGAAGGCAATGGCTGGGTGTTTGTACATGCCGGCGGCTGTCTGCATAAAATAGAACTGGCCGCCGGAGAAATGCTGCATGTCGATACCGGATGTCTGGCGGCAATGACGGGCAGCGTTGATTTTGACATTCAACAGGCCGGCGGCATTAAAACCATGCTGTTTGGCGGCGAAGGCTTGTTTTTTGCCAAGTTAACCGGTCCCGGCACCGTCTGGCTGCAAAGTCTGCCGTTCTCGCGCCTGGCGGGCAGGATGATGTCGTCGGCGCCGCAAGGGGGCGGCAGACAACAAGGCGAAGGCTCCATTCTGGGAGGACTGGGGAATTTACTCGACGGGGACTGATGCGGCCATGTACAGAGACCGGTCTTTAGCAACGCGCATGCACAACCTCTTTAACCGTGCGGATGGGTTTCCGATGCCGGTGCGAACGATTCGCACCGGCATCGGAAACCCGGTTCACATAACTGTCGCGCTGGCGGCGGCTTAACTCAGTCGATCTGAATTCAGCTTGCCGGGCAACCTGTGTTAAGCGGATACAGCGTCTAAGGCTTGACCGCAACGCCCCACGGGTAAAGCCCGACGCCCACGGATTTGGTCACCTTGTGGGTTTCCAGATCGACCAGGGAGATGTCATTGCTGACGCCGTTGGTCGTATAAAGCCGTTTCTGGTCCGGCGAGAACGCCAGATTCCAGACCCGCTGCCCCACCAGCAGATATTTCTCCGCCTCAAGGGTTTGGGCATTAACCACGGCAACCCGGTTGGCCGGCCCCAAGGCTACATAGGCCCATTGGCGCTTGCTGTCGATCACGACCCCGACCGGCTGAATCTTGTCGTCTGTGACGCCCGTGACGGCGAACTTGATCTGCTTGATGATTTTGCGCGACGCCGCATCGATCACCGTTACCGTTCCGGCCATTTCCGAGGTGACCCAGAGCTGTTGGCTGTCGGCGGTAAAGCTCAGTGCGCGGGGCCGGGGATCGACCAGCGTATTATCGACGACTTGAAGGCTTTTCCGGTCGATCCAGTGCACCATGTTGGTAGCTTCCGAAGCGCTGGCGACCCACTTGCCGTCCGGGCTGACGGTAATGCCTTCCGGTTCGACGCCGACCGGAATTTCCTTGACGGCCTTGCGCTGCCCAATGTCGATGGCCGTCACCCGGCTGTCGTCTTCGTTGGAGACGTAGGCGAACTGGCTGTCGGGATCGAGCGCGAACGTTTCCGGGTCCTTGCCGGAGGGCAACTGCCCTTCCTCGGCAAAGGTTTCGCTGTCAATGATGCGGATGGTATTGTCATCGCTGGTGGCGATGTAAAGATGCCGATAATCCTTGCTGATGGCGATGCCGCGCGGACGCTGGCCGACACTGACCGTTTTCAGCAGCTTGCCTTCAACCGGATCGACGACCGCAAGGGCGTTGTCTTTTTCCAGCGTCACAAAAACCGTTTCGGCGTGAGCTATGCCGCCTGCTATCAGCAGGGCAGCCGTAATAAAATGTTTCATAAATCTGCACACAAAAAAAGACAACATATCATTGCTGTCAAGAAGATAAATAACGGCTGTAAAAAAAAGAATTTTTCCTATAGCGGGAGAGGAATCTGGACACCATAATTGAAAATTTAAACGGGCCGAAAATGAGTTTACGTTATCAGATCAACATTAGAATTTTCCTGGTCAGCATCGCTATCCTGATTTTAGGTGGTTCCGTGGCTATCTGGCAGGCGCGCGGCGCTGTGAGCAGGGAGATCGATTCGTCGCTCAATCTGGCCGCCCAGCTCATTCAGCTCAATTTTCCGCAATCACAACAGGCGGCGTTTGATGTCGATACCTGGCTGCCCCGGTTCGTCTCGCTGAAGCAGACCCGCCATCTGAACATTCAATTGAAAAAGCCTGTTGGCGGGGTGGTCAGCTATGCGGCCAAGCAGAAAGATGAGATCGATGGTTATATGCCGCCCCAATGGTTTATCCATCTGGTCTCGGCGGAATACCCGCAACTTGAGCAACAACTGACTACCGCTGACGGCGAACGGATCACGCTGATCATTCAGGCCGACCCGCTGGACGAAATCGTCGAGGTATGGGAGGAAAGCTGTTCATTTTTCATTTCCATGCTGGTGATGACACTGGTCACGTTTCTGGCCGTCAATCTGGCTTTCAACAAGGCATTCAAGGCGACAGCCGTCATCGTCGATGCACTCAAAGTCATTGAACAGGGTGAGTATCAGCAAAAACTGCCTGAGTTTTCCATCAAGGAATACGACCACATCGCCAAAGCCATCAACCACATGACCCACGTCCTGGATGCGGCTCACAAGGAAAACAGAGCCCTGACGCTGCACTCGCTGGAGATCCAGGAAGAGGAGCGGCAGCGTTTGTCGCAGGAACTGCATGACGAACTGGGACAATCATTGACAGCGATTAAAGTCATGGCGGTCACGGCCAAGCGCAACAAAGCCGAAACCGAGCGGATTACCGATGCCATTACCGGCATTTGCGATCATCTGATCACGGTCGTGCGCTCCATGATGCGCAATCTGCATCCGCTGAGCCTGACCGAACTGGGCTTGAAGGCGACCCTGGAAGACCTGATCAATCAGTGGGCAACCCGAAATCCCGAATTAAAGCTGAACCTGAGCTGTTCCGATGAAGTTGACGGGCTGGAGCAGAAAATCACCATTCAGGTCTTCAGAATCGTGCAGGAGTGCATCACCAACACCGTCCGTCACGCGCAGGCCGAACAGGCCGTCATCTGCCTTGAAATCGTGCCTCAGGCCGCTTCCGGCAGAGAATTGCGCCTGCAGGTGACCGATAACGGCAAGGGCTACGCGCCGGAACAGGTCAAAATGGGTTTCGGGCTGCTGGGCATGAGAGAGAGAATAAAAAGCCTGGGCGGTGAACTCCGCCTGCAAACACGGCCTCAACAAGGTATGAACATCATCGCAACCATTCCCCTGAAATGAAAGAAAAAATAAAAGTTATTCTGGTGGACGACCATGCGGTCGTCAGGGCAGGCTTCCGCCTGCTGTTATCTTCCGTGGACCACATAGACGTGGTAGCCGAGGCCGAGCGGGGCGAGCAGGCCTGTCAGCTTTACCTGGACAAAAAGCCGGACGTCATCGTGCTGGACCTGTCGATGCCCGGCATCGGCGGGCTGGAGAGCATAAGGCGCATTCTGCTGCGCGATAGCGCGGCCAAAATACTGGTGTTCAGCGTTCATGACGAGGCGGTTTACGTCAACCGGGCGCTTGCCGCCGGAGCGAAAGGCTATATCACCAAGAACACCGCGCCGGCGATTCTGGTGGAAGCGATAGAGAAAATAGCCGCCGGTGAAACTTATATAGAACAGGGCTTAAGGGAAAGCCTGCCTGAGCGCAATAAGGATTCCGACTACCGGGCGCTGATCGATTCATTGTCCGCGCGGGAATTCGACGTCTTCCGGTTGCTGGCTAAAGGCCTGACCATGCATAAAATTTCCGATGAGCTGTGCCTGGGCTATAAAACCGTGGCCAATTACGGCACGCAGATCAAAAGCAAGCTCAAGGTATCGACGACGGCCGAACTGGCGCATATCGCCATGGTGCTGGGCATCATGAAAAACTGAATCGTCCCGAAGGCTTGGCCGCTTGTAGGCTTTCCTACATTGCCCTCCAGAGCCAATTCCCTATAAAACAAGCGTTTAGCTTAATTAAGGCGCTGGCATCCATTTTGCTCATAGTCTGTTGTCATCAACTTCAGCGTCATCATGAAACTCTTTCTCGATTGGTCAGCTTATCAGGACGCCGGCATGGGGGACGCCTATGCCGACATTCCCAGGGCCGGCGGCGACTACGCCAAGGCGATTGCCGTATGCATTGGCAGCCGCGCCTGCGAGCAAGCCGGCAAAGGGATTATGTGCCCCAGTTTTCGCATCAGCGGCAGCCCCGGGCTATCAACCGGCGGCCGAGTCAAATTGCTGAAAGCGGCGCTTAACGGCGAGTTCGGCAGCGCACCGTTCGAGCATGATGAACTGGCCGACGCGATGGACCTGTGCGTCAGCTGCAAAGGCTGCAAGCGCGAATGCGAGAACGAAGTGGATATGGCGCTGATCAAAGCCGAATTTCTGGCCCAGCGGTTCAGCACCGCCGGCATACCGCTGCGCAACCGCCTGTTTGCGGCCGTGCCAAAACTGCTGGCCCGGTTTCCCCGGCTGGGCCGGCTGATGATCAGATGGCGCAACCGCCATAGGATGCTGGCGCAGTGCGGGGATCGATTGCTGGGCATCAGCGCCGAAGTGAAACTGCCGGAACCCGTCGGACAGCCGTTTAACGCGGCATCCGTGCGGGACAAACTGAAAAATGACACCGGCATGCCGGAAGTCGTGCTGTTCGTCGATACCTTCAACCGCCATTTCAATCCGACCGTTGCCGAGGCGGCCGTCTCGGTGCTCACGGCTGCGGGCTACCGGGTTCATTTGCTGGATGAAGATGAGCATGCCGGTGCGGCAAAGCGGCCTTTATGCTGCGGGCGAACCTATTTCGCCAACGGCATGATCGACGAGGCCCGTCAGGAAGCACACCGCTTGCTGCAGGCGCTGACGCCGCATCTTGAAGCGGATCGCTGGATCATCGGCCTGGAGCCATCCTGCATGCTCAGCCTGCGGGATGAATATCTGAGCATGGGCCTTGGCGAGCAGGCCAGGCAATTGGCAGCGAAAGTGTTATTGCTAGAAGAGTTTATCGCCAGGGAACAGGCGGCCAAACGCTGGACCCTGGCGTTCAATGCGCTGGGCAGACAAAAACTGCTGATACATGGCCACTGCCATCAGAAGGCGGTCGGCGCGACCAAGGCGATGCGCAAAGTGCTGAAGCTGATCCCGGAACTGGATAGCGAACAAATTGAATCATCGTGCTGCGGCATGGCGGGGCAATTCGGCCTGGAGTCCGAACATGCCGGTTTCTCGCGCGAAATGGCAGAGCAGGGGCTTTACCCGGCCTTGCGGGCGGAGCCCGATGCGGCGGTTGTCGCCAACGGCTTTTCCTGCCGGCAGCAAATCCTGAACGGCGGCCATGCCAAGCCGCTGCATATTGCCGAGATCCTGTATGCTGCGCTCGGCCGATGACTGCGGGCTATGGCAGTGAACACGCTGCAATGGGCCAACCCCTGGCTGCACCGGCCGCCGTCATTCTGTCAGCGGGTTGAACCGACGCCAGTGGCCTCGCCCTATTTCGTGCATTGCAATGCACAGGCCGCGCGGCTATTGGGACTGAAGGCCGAACAATTAAGCAACGATGCGGCACTGCGCTGTTTTAGCGGCGACGAATTGCTGCCCGGCATGCATCCCGTTGCCACGGTTTACGCCGGGCATCAGTTCGGCATCTTTACCTCGCGGCTGGGCGACGGCCGCGCCATTACCCTGGGCGAGACGCGGGGCGCAAACTGCGAGACTTACGAAATTCAGCTGAAAGGCGCGGGTTTGACGCCTTATTCGCGCACGCTGGACGGCCGCAGCCCGCTTGGCGCCACGATCCGGGAATACCTGGCCGGCGAGGCGCTGGCGGCGCTTGGCATTCCCAGCACGCGCGCGCTCTGCCTGCTGGGCAGCCGCACGGAAATACGCCGGGAACGCAGCGAGACGGCCGCCATTCTGGTCAGAATGGCCAGCTCGCATATCCGTTTCGGTCATTTCGAATACTTCCATCACCGCGATGATGTCGATGACCTGCGGGAATTGTTTCTATTTGTTATCGAACACTATTTCCCTGAATTGCTCGATGAAGCGGCGGAAAAACGGCCGCTGCGGTTTCTGGAAACGGTCATCGAGCGGACGGCCCGCTTGATTGCCGGCTGGCAGAGTGTGGGGTTCGTCCACGGGGTTATGAATACCGATAACATGGCCCTGAGCGGCGAAACGCTGGATCTGGGCCCGTTCGGTTTCATGGAAGCGTATGATCCCGGCTTTTCGCCGAATCCGGCCGACGACCAGAATCGCTATCAGTATGATCAGCAGTCCGACATCGGGCGCTGGAACTGCCTGGCGCTGGCCCAGGCGTTTGTCTCGCTGCTGCCCTCGCCGACCATACCGGCCGGCTTGCTGCGCCTGTACCGGCAAACCTACCAGCAGCATTATCTGCAAGCCATGCGGGCGAAACTGGGACTGCAGACGCAGCATCCCGGCGATGCCGATCTGGTAAGCGGCCTGTTGTCGGCACTGGCCCGTTCCGGCGCCGACTATGCCTGCTTTTTCCGCAGCCTTGCCGGCTTTGAGCCAGGTCGAGGCTCATTAGATTTCCCGACATTTGCCGCCCCGCTGCAAAACTGGCTGGACAGCTATCAGGATCGGCTGAGACTGGAAAAAGCATCTGCGGACCAGCGCTTGGCACGCATGAACCGGGTCAACCCCTGCTATATCCTGCGCAGGCATTTTCTGGATCAGGCCGTACAAAAAGCCGAAAAAGGCGACTTCACTGAATTGGACAGACTGTTGACGCTGCTGCAAAACCCGTATGAGGAGCAGGCGGGCATGGATTTTTACAGCCTGCCACAGCAGAAGGCATCGGCCGCAGGCCGGGTTGTTAAACCCAGCATTGGAGCCGTCCATGCCGGGTTTCCGCTAAAGCTCCAGCCCAGCCTATCAACTATTAAAGAGGCATCAGAAAATGAAATTGCAGATTGAAAGAAATTATGTTGATGCAATGGTGGCGGAATTTCCGGAACTGATGCCGCTTAAGGACCAACTGCGCTTCGGCAACAAGGCGGAAGTGCCTTTTAACCGGCTATCCAGTTCCGAGCTCGGCTATCTTAAGAATCTTTATCAGCAGGCCGGCTCTGACATGCGCAGCCAGGCGGCGATGATCGCCACACTGCAAAAAGCGCTCAATGACGACGGGCAGAAGTATTCGGCCGACGACCTGGAAAGGTTGGTGCCGGCGATTGCCGGTTATCTGGTTGAGGATGCGTTGCGCGGCTGGCTGTTCCGCGTCAGCGCATCCGGCAGAACCACGGCCTATCTGATCACCCGGCTTGACTATACGCCGCCCGGCGAAGAAGAGGCCGGCAGAATACTGATCGAGCTGAAAGCCAACTCGCGCGGCAAAATCGCCATCGAAAACCTGATCATTCGGCAAAAAGACATCGACGGGCAATCAATCAGCGAAATCCTGGCCATGAAGGGCTATCTGAAGGAAACGCCGGAGCTGATCGCGGCCTACGACGAATCCGCGGCGCGTTATTTCGACTGGCGGGCGCGCTACGGCGAACAGTTCTCGGGCAAGGGCACGGGCATCTATGCCGAAGACCCGACCGCCAATCATCGCAGCAACGACTGGACCCGCAAGAATGTCGTCGTGCTGTCTTCCGGCGGCGGCAGCACCCGGCTGGTCAATGATGAAAATATTCTCGGCGATCGCGTGTTAACACTGGATGCGTCCGGGGATATTCTGGGCGGCTTTCTGCGCCGGGCCGGCAAAAGCGCACGCTACGACAGCAAGGTGGAACAGCTGGCGGAAGCTTTCAGGGCGTCCATTCCCAAAGGCCTGTTCACCGAGCTGCCGGTGCACGGCTACATGCTGATGTTCCATCTGGAACTGCATCACCATGTCTGGGTGTATGTCGACAAACTGCAGCCCTACCGCTACCGGCCCGAATTGAAGCAAAAGTTGATCCTGCCGCCCGAGCAGACCGATCTGATCGACATCCTGACCGCTGAGATGGATGTGCTGATGGATGATATCGTCGAAGGCAAATCCGGCGGCACGACGGTACTTTGCGCGGGCCCTGCCGGAGTCGGCAAGACGCTGACCGCCGAGGTTTACTCGGAAATCATCCAGCGCCCGCTGTACCGTGTGCATTCCGGCCAATTGGGCTTGAACGTCGCGGAAATGGAGAAGGCGCTCAAGGACACCCTGATCCGCGCGCAACGCTGGGGCGCCGTGATGCTGATCGACGAAGCCGATGTCTACATCCGCCGCCGCAACGACGATTTGTCTTCGAATGCCGTGGTCGGCGTATTTCTGCGCGTGCTGGAATATTTCAACGGCCTGCTGTTTCTGACCACCAACCGGATCGATGATATCGATGAAGCCATCATTTCCCGCTGCATCGCCCTGATCCGCTATTACCCGCCGCAACGGGCGGACCGGGTCAAAATCTGGCAAGTCATGACCGAGCAGTTCGATCTGGCCGTAGCCCCGGAACTGATCGAAGAACTGGCGGATGCTTTCCCTGATGCGACCGGCCGGGAAATCAAGGGACTGACCAAACTGGCCGCCAAGTTCTGCCAGCAAAAACGGGTGGCGGCGACCCTGGACGTGTTCAAGCGCTGTTCGGTGTTCAGGGGCATGGACAAGCCGGCCAGGCGGGAAGATGTGCGTGCCTGAGCGGTAGAATCAAAAAAGGAATTGTCCCTGCCGGCGTCGGGAAATTTGCCCGATGCCTTTAAGGCGGATTCATCGATACTGTGTCCTTTTAAACAAGGCATAGTATTGATATGAAGTTCACACCCGCAGCATTAATCGCTTTTCTGTTATTTCCCGTAGCGTCCCTGGCCCACGGGCCGACGCCGCAAAAAGCCAAGGAGAGCGTGGTCATCAATGCCCCGGGCGATGCGGTCTGGGCCGCCATCAAGCAATTCGACGGCATCTCGGGCTGGCATCCCGACGTCAAGGAAAGCATCGGCGACGGCAAGCATGAATCCGGCGGCACGCGCACGATCACGCTGCAAAACGGCGGCCAGCTCGTGGAAGAGCTGGATTTCTACAGCGACAAGGATCACGAATACAGCTATCGCCTGAAAACCGAAAACGTGCAGGCGTTCCCGACCAGTTCCTACTCCATCGCGATGCAGTTGACTGCCGGCGAGACGGCCGACAGCAGCGTGGTCACGCTGAAAAGCCGTTTTTACCGCGGCGACACCAGCAACACGCCGCCCGAAAATCTCAGTGACGAAGCGGCCGTCAAGGCCATGAACGCGTTCTTCAAAAACGGCCTGAGCGGCCTTAAGCAAAAGCTGGAAAAGTGAGCTTTTCGGATTCTTCGGCAAGCGCCGGGCGACAGCCAGGCTTTATGCCGCGGCATGGCCCATGGCTCTTGGGATTCGGTTAAAAATAACGTTCCGATTTGCCGATGAATGTAGGGGCGAATTCATTCGCCCTTTGGGCGTTCGGCCCGGAAGGCCTGCGCAGCCATCCGGCCAGGGCTTCAAGCAGGCTGGACCGGGTTGATACAGCCGGCATTTCGAAGCCGCCGGAAGGTTATGCCGTCGCCGGCGGTCAGCAATGCCAGCCGAAACTCGAAAAAGCGTTTCCGGAATAAACGGCCCAGGTATGGTCTCTGAGCAGTTGATAGCCCTTGCCGTGCACTGTCTGTATGTACGAGTGGCCATTGTTCCGATGGCCCAGTTTCTGCCGGATGCTGCTTATGTGCATGTCAATGCTGCGGTCGAAGCGCGCCAGCGGCCGGCCCAGGGCTTTTTCCGATAATTCGTGCTTGCTGACGGTACGGCCGACATTGAGAGCCAATGTTTTCAACAAATCGAATTCGGTACTGGTCAACTCCAGTTCCTTGCCGAACCAGACGGCTTTACGCTTGTCGCTCCATATTTTCAGCGGTCCGGTGTCAATCGGCTCATCCGGCGCCCTTTTATCGACAGCGGCTTCGACGCGGCGCAGAAGGGCTCGGGTGCGCACCGCCAGTTCGCGAGGCGTGCAGGGTTTGCAGAGATAATCGTCGGCTCCATCTTCCAGCAGACCGATTGTACAGTCGGCATCGTAATCCCCGGCGGTGAGCATCAGGATCGGAATTTGGCTTTCCTGGCGGATGCGCACCAGAATCTCACAGCCACTGATGTCGGGCAGTATGGTGTCGAGAATCACCAGGCCGTATTGGCCCGACAGCGCCAACTTCAATCCGCCCAAGCCGTCATGGACGCCCGCCACCTTAAAGCCTTCCCGTTCCAGGCAGTCTTGAAATAGTCCGGCCTGTTCCGCGTCGCCGTCGACGATCAAAATACTTGTCACTGCTTTTACCTCATTACCTATTGCAGCCATTCAGTTTTATGCGGCCATTATAGTACCGCTTGGCGCCGCGAGCCAAAAGCCGGAAAACGGTTGCATTCAAGCTGAAAGCCTTGCGGAAATCCGTCAACCAGGTTCATAAATAGATGTAAATTTTTGTAAAAACAAATGTTTAAGCCAATTGCTCGGCGGTCAAAATGGTATTATGGAACCGGCCAGCGTCAGCCAAGGCAGAGGGCTTACGCAAGCTTTGCATGTGGGGCGACTGAAGCCGCCCCCACATGCACTATTCCTGCCGGCGAGAGATAGGGAAAATGCGTAAGTCCTGAGCAGAAAATTATTAATGCCATTCATTTATGGATTTGTTTAATAACGATACGAACAGAGAATGCTTTATGTCCACAACCGACACCCTTCTAAGAGCTGTGCGGGAAATCGAGCCGATCATCCGGCAGCACGCCCCCGAGGCCGAGCGCGAGCGGAAACTGGCCGCCCCCGTAGCCAAGGCAATGCATCAGGCGGGGCTTTACCGGCTGTGGCGGCCGAAGGCGTTCGGCGGCTTCGAGCTCGACCCGATATCCGGCTTCCGCGTCATCGAGGAAGTCTCGCGCATCGACAGCGCGGCGGGCTGGAACCTGCAAATCTCCGTTGCCCACGATATGTTCGCGTTGTGGTTCAGCGACCAGGGCGCGCGGGAGATTTTCAACTTCGACGCGATTCCGGTCGGCGCCTTCAACCCCGCACGCAAGGCCGTGCCGGTCGCGGGCGGCTACCGCATCTCGGGGCGCACGTCATACGTGAGCGGCGCCCACTATGCCACGGTTTTTATCGGCTTCGCCCACATCCATGACAGGAACAAATTGCGCGTCAATGCCTATGGCATGCCCGAAACACGGCTGATCGCCGTTCCCGCATCCGAGGTTGACATCGTGGACAATTGGCACACGATGGGCATGCGCGGCAGCGGCAGCCATGATGTCGATATACGGGACGTGTTCATCCCCGAGCACTGGGTTGCGCCGTGGGAGCCGTCAGTGAAACCGGGCAGCGCCTATCAGGGGCCGCTGTACCGGCTGACGGTCTGGCCGGCGTTCGCGATCCTCGTCGCGTCGGCGCTCGGCATTGCGCGCGCGGCCATCGATGAAGCCATAGACCTCATCATCAACAAGACACCGGCTTATGGCGCGAAAACGCTCAAGAGCCACGCCGTCGTGCAATCGCAGCTCGCGCAGGCCGAAGCCAAGCTCGGCGCCAGCCGCGCTTTTTTGTTCGGCGCGTTCGAGGAAGCCTGGCAGGAAGCCGTCACCGAAAGACCCATCACCTTGGCGCTGAAAGGCCGCATGCAACTGGCCATGACCCATGCCACGCTCGAATGCGCCAAGGCCGTAAGCCTCATCCACGAGATCGCCGGCGCTTCGGGCATTCGCGAGGAGTATCCGTTCGAGCGGTACTTACGCGATATTCACGTCATCGCGCAGCACGGCTTCACGAACGCGAACAAGCTGGAGTCGGTCGGGCAAATCATGCTCGGGCTCGATCTCGATTGGATGTTCTTACGGTTCTAGGATGAAGCAGGGCCTTGCCCTGAAATCGATCGGGGCGCGGCCAGATGCCCGGCGGGAAGTTCAGGATACGATTTGCCGCCCAGGCAGCCGCTTCCGTGTTATCGCGGTAATTACCGGAAAGCCGGCTTGACTTTAGTTGATAGCGCAACAACCCGTCTCTCTTCGATAAGCAAATGTAAATTATTGTAAAAACAAGCACTTAAAGCTATTGCCTTATGATGAAAATGGTATTATTCGGTTGAGGATGACGTTAGCCAGACCCAAATAATAAAAATTATTAATACCGTTCATTCATGGGTTTATTTATGAGAAAAACAACAATTAAAACCATCGGCATCCTCGGCGCGGGCATTTCCGGCATCGGCGCGGCCAGATTATTGAGCCAGGAGGGCTTCGACTGTGAGGTCTTCGAACAAGGGGAGCGCGTTGGCGGCGTATGGACGGCCGGTTATCATACTTTCGGGCTGCAAACGCCCAAGTCGTTGTACGAAATCCCCGATTACCCGATGCCTGACAGTTACCCGCGCGTTCCCAGCGGCGAGGAGCTGCAAGCCTATTTCGAAAACTATGCCAGAGACACCGGCGTGTACGACAAAATCCGCTTCAAAACCGCCGTTGACCGCCTGGAACAGCAGCAAGACGGCCGGTGGACCTTGCAGGTGACCGACAAAGCTACCGGCAAGTCAATGTGGAAGACATTCGATTTTGTCGTGGTGGCCTCCGGGCTTTATTTCGATCCCTATATCCCTGAATTTCCGGGACAGGAAAAATTCAAAGGCAGGATCATGCATTCGCAGGACTATGCCGGCCCGGCGCTGGTTACCGGACGCAAGGCCGTGGTGGTCGGTTTTGGCAAGAGCGCCCTGGATGTGGCGGGCGAGGCGGCCAAATTCGCCAAGAAGCTTGACCTGATTTACCGCAAGGCCCATTGGCCCGTTCCGATGGACATCCTGGACATCCTGGATACCCGGAGAATTTGCCTGACCCGCTTTTTCAGCGGCTTTCTGCCCCTGTATCAACGCCCCGATCGCTGGTCCAGACTTCTGCACAACGGTTTTCCCTGGCTGGTGTCCGGGTTCTGGCGTTTTTTCGAAGGGCTTGTCAAATTTCAGTTTTCTCTCAAGGTTTGCGATACCGTTCCCGATGAACGCATGGAAATCGATATCTTCAATCTGGACTTTGTGCCGCGCAGGGAGGTTTACGCGCTGATGCGGGAAGGAGGCATCAACAACCGGCGCGCCACGATCAAGGCGTTTACGGAAGACGGCGTGATCCTTGAGAACGGCGAGCACCTCGAATGCGATGTGGTGATTTTCGGGACCGGTTACAAACCCCGGTATGATTTTCTGCCGGACGTGTTCAAAACCGCCCTGGAAGATGACGGCGTTTATCTTTACCGGCATATCGTTCATCCCAAGCTGTCCAATATGGCATTCATCGGCCGGGCGGCGACGTTTTCCAATTCGTTGACCTCGCATCTTGCGGCCGTCTGGCTGGTCAACCTGCTCAAAGGCAAGTTCCAATTGCCCGATCACGCGGCAATGCTGGCGGAAATCGACGCCATAAAAGCCTGGAAGCGCAGCTTCATGCCGGCAATTTCCAGCCGCGCCACGGTAATCAAACTGCACATGTGGAACTATCACGACGAGTTGCTACGGGATGCGGGCATCGATCCCCAGCGCAAGAAGAACTGGTTGTTGGAATGGTTTTCCCATTACCGTCCTGCCGATTATCGGGAAGTTTTAGCCGGAATTGATCCTTCCTAAGGCTTGGGCAGTCAACGACTGCCTCGTGGGAGCGATGCCCTCATCGCGGCTTGCGGCGGTTTTTAGTCGCGATGAGGGCATCGCTCCTACGAGTGCTCAATAACGCGAAATGGATATCGGGAGGTGATTTCGAATCCAATCCTGAGCGCGATACGAGTCGCTGTTGTCGGCCATGCGCAAACACAAGGCGGTGTTTCCGGACATGGCGGTGAATCTGGTGGTCGCCGGGGAAAGCAGCGGCGATCTCGGCGCCATCATGGAGCGGCTGGCCGTCCATTTCGATAAAAAGGCGGCACTGCGCGCGCAGATGATCAACGCCATGATTTATCCGGCCGTCGTGCGCGCCAACGGCCTGTTCATTGTCAGCAGTCTGATCGCTTTCATCACCCTGGTGCTGCCGCTCTATCAGACCCGTATGGGCCGTTTGTGGATCGACCATATCCTGCTGCGCAGCGGCGTGACGGTGTACGACGCGATGAAAATCACGGCCAGCCTGATCGGCAACCGGGTGTATTCGGACAAACTGCAGGAAGCGTCGGTAAAAATTCTGGAGGGCAGGGAGGTTTCCCGCAGCCTCAGTCATCCGAAAATACCGCCGCTGGTGGCGCAGATGATTGCGGTGGGCGAGAGCACCGGCAATCTCGACTATGTGCTGCAGGAGCTGGGCGTTTATTACGAAAAATTGCTGGAGATTGCGATCAAGCGGCTGTCGGCACTGATCGAGCCGGCGATGATTCTGGTGATCGGCAGCATGGTGGGTTTTGTTTATTACGCGCTTTTTCAGGCGTTGTTTTCGCGGGTGTCGGGCGGGCATTAGGTATGTCTGGTGCCCATGCTCCTGCGTGGGAACCCGTACCGGCGCTTGAATTCGGTATGCATTCCCAAGCAGGAGCGTGATAACGAGGCGCTCGGCCAGGCTTTAGGCATGTAGGTCGGGTTAGGCTTTAGCCGTAACCCGACAGTTGCGATTTGGAATCAGGATAAAACGAGTTCAATATCGATCCGTCACAGCCCCAGAACGCGATCCGCGTCGACAAAATCACGCGTCTGAGCGTGACGGTCGAAACCGGCATGCTCGGCTCGATCCGGGGTTTGAGGTGATTCCTGAACAGGCGGAGGATTTTCCGGCGCACAGTGCGAATCAATTCGCACTTACACTTTGCTGATTTATTCCATGCTCATTACTCACTTAAACAACTCGGGAAAAGAACTGTCTATTAGTGCATGCACCGAATTAACCTGATCAATGATTGCATCCTGAGGCTAAGTTCGATTTAACACTATTGCTGGTTCCCGGAGCGATCACCTTGCAGTACATATTTATCCTGTCGGAATGGCTCGCATGACTAGACGAAACGCGCTTTTTATTTCAAATAAAAAAAGCGGCAAAGCAGACAATGAGCTTAGTGGCGCCATCGAGGTGCTTAAAGACTCCGGCATCAGCCTGATCGAACAGGAATCCGAGGACCCTGCCCGGATTAACGACCTGATTCGGCAATACTGCGGCAAAGTCGATACCGTTATCCTTGCCGGCGGTGACGGCACCATGGGTTCCGCGTCGGGGGCGCTCTCGGAATGCGGTCTTGCTCTGGGCATTTTACCGATGGGCACCGCCAATGACCTGGCGCGTACCTTGAAGATTCCGGAATCTGCCGAGTCAGCCGCCGCGGTCATCGCCAGCGGCCGTCTGCATGCCATAGATCTGGGCAAGGTGAACGGTCGCTGGTTTGTCAACGCCGCGCATATCGGGCTGGGCGTCAAAGTAAACCGCGCCCTGACCAAAGACCTTAAATCCCGCTGGGGACGGTTCAGTTATGCAAGAAGCCTGATTGAAACCTTTAACTCGATGCGCCCCTATCGCGCCGATATCGTCTGCGACGGGGAGGGCTTCAGCGTGCGCTCGATTCACATCACCGTTGCCAACGGCCGGTTTTACGGGGGCGGCATGGCTTTATCGAAGGAAGCTTCGGTCGATGATCATAAACTGAGGATTTTCAGCCTGGAACCGCAAAGCTTCTGGCGTTTCCTGAGCCACTCGGTAGTCATTCTGGGCGGCCAGTTGAAAGGCCGCGAGGGTGTCTGGCTGCGCAGCGGCGAGAGCATCAGGATAAATACTTCGAGAAAGATGGATATATGGGCGGACGGGGAATATGTTTCCAAAACGCCCGCTTGTTTTGAGCTGCATCCGAACCGTTTGCAGGTGTACGTGCCGGATGAATATTTTACCTGGGAGGGGCGCAATGCTGAGAACTGAAAAACAGGTTGCCCTTGATACTGTCATCAACTCAGGCCTCAGATCGATCGATCATTACTGCCGGGTCGGGGAGTCCATTCAGGATGAACAGGCCGGAACGCTGCTTGATAAGCTGGCCGTGGAGCGTAAAAGGCTTGTCGATAAGCTGGCGCCAAAGATGTATAAGCTCGGCGATATGCCTTCATCGCCTGACCCCGAAAAACTGGCGGTCGAGGAGATTTTTACCCGGATAAAAGCCGCCTTTTCAGAGGATGAAAAGAATGAACTGTTGGCCAGTCTGGACGAGATCGACTCACAGCTTATGCAGGACATTGACGAGGCTTTCCGTCTGGATTTTGACGAAGAGACGATGGCCATATTGCGGGAACTGCAAGCCTCGGCAGCCGGCGCAAGGAAAAAGCGGGAAAGGATCTGTTGATAATGGCGGGTTCACGCGCCGCGGCCTTTGGCTTTAGATCTGCCAAATGCGATAAGGCGCGCGGGTCAGCAATTATCTATAGCGGCGGTTTCGCTGTAGGCATTGAAAAACTGTCTGGCGGTACGTCCGCTTTTAGACGCGTTTTGATGGGCAAAATCCAGCGCCGCCTTGTGCAGAGCCTCGCGGTCGCCCATGAAATCGGTGAAATGGCTGTCGACAATCTCAAGATAGGTCTGGGTTTGCTGCGGGTAAAAGGCCAGCCGCAAGCCGAACCGGTCGGCGAGCGAGATTTTTTCTTCGATGGCGTCGGAATAATGCACTTCGCCATTCACCAATTGCGTCTCCAGGTTGTCGCGCATATGCTCAGGCAGCAGATGCCGGCGATTCGAAGTCGCGTAAAACAGCACATTGTCCGGCGGCAGTTCGATGGAGCCTTCCAGTACGCTTTTCAGCGGCTTGTAGAGACTGTCGCCGCTTTCGAAAGACAGGTCGTCGCAGTAGATGATGAAACGGTAACCGTGTTCACGGATGTCATCGACGATTTCCGGCAGGTACAAAAGATCCTCCTTGTCCACCTCGATGACGCGCAAGCCTTTGTCTTTATAGTTATTCAGCAAGGCTTTGACCAAGGACGATTTGCCGGTGCCGCGGGCGCCCCAGAGCAGGGCATTATTGGCAGGCTTCCCCGCCAGAAAGCGCTCGGTATTGGCTACCAATTGCTGTTTTTGCGAATCAACCCCCAATAGCTGATCCAGGCGAATCGGGTCTGTCTGCCGGACCGGGCGCAAATAGGCCTGACGCTGGCGCCAGATGGCCGCATAAGTGCTGTTCCAATCGATCATCGGTTTTTTTAGAAGGTTGCTGAGGGTGACTTGGATTGTATGTTATTCAATGCGACAAAGGCAATCAGAGAACCGAGCAGGTAGGCCGGGTTGGAGCTTTAGCGGAAACCCGGCATGGGCGGTTCCGAATGCCAGGTTCGCCAAACCAACCTACTACGCTGGCTTATAGGATGCTGCCGATGCCGTGAGGCGGATCCATCGCGATTGCCGCGCTCAATGTATCCTATCGAGCTGTCGACCCGCGCGAATCAGGGAAACATTGCAACAATAGCGCAAGTAAAGATAGCTTGATTACGCTATATCAAAACATCCAGGCCAAAGCCGTTTTTCATTATCCAGCTTTACCAGCCCTAGTTCTCGCAGAGCGGTTAAATCCCGCTGCCTGGTTTTATCAGTCCGGCTTTCATACAGCGCCATGTACCAAGGCGCTTGCCGTAACTCCGATAACGGAATCGGTCCCGCATTCAAGACCTGGCTGACGATGGCGTACTGCCGAGCGTTAATTGTTTTCTGGTCGTACCGGCGCTTGATCTCTATTTCAAACAGCAAGATGTTAATGAGATTATTGGCTCGGTCATGCAATTTATTCAGGCTGATCAGCATGCCTTGCAGAAAAAATTCCACAAAGGCGGTGTTGGGAAAAGGGCGCTTTTTCATGGCCTGTTTGCGAGACAGATTGAATAGGGCGAAGTATCTGTCTATGTTTTCAAAATAATAATGCGCCAGAGCAAAGGGCGCGTATTTAAAGCCTTCAGCTTGGAGCAGCGTGGCTTCCAGCACGCGGCCGACACGACCATTGCCGTCCCAAAAGGGGTGGATCAATTCATAATATAAGTGCACTAAAGGCGCCCGGATCAGCGCGGGAATCTGCTGGTCCTTCAGTTGCTGGTGCCAGTCCACCAAGGCTTCCGACAGCCTGATAATATCCTTGCCGTATTGCGGCGGTTTATAACGCCCACCATGTGCCGGATCACCGACATAAGTGGTGATTGATTTTGAATTATCGCGCAAAACCCCAGGTTGATTGCGCTCATGAGGTAATTGGTCGGTTATGGCGGCATGCATGGCTTTAATAAATTCCACATCCAACTGCCAGTTGGGATCAGATGCCGCCTGACGGCTTAATTGATAAGCCTGTTTAAGATTGAGGACCCGGCGTTGTTCGATGTCCTGAATTTTCGATGGATCGAGTTCCAGTGCTGATTGTGTTTCGGTCTTACTCAGTGCGCCGCCTTCAATACTGTTGGTGCCGTAAACACTGCTGACGATGACTTCTTTTTCCAAATGATTGGCAATGGGCGACAATGGTGAGGTGTGAAAGCGCTGATGGGCATCATTCACCCGCAATAAAAGCGTTTCCAACGTTTGCATGTTACAGCCTATTTGCAAATCAAACGGCCCGAAACGGTCAGTTTCTATGCGAACTGGATGCTCTTCATATTCCCCAAGGGAAAATATCACAATTTATGTCTCCGGTAATGTCCATTATTTTTTAATAAAAATATTTATAATACAAAATGTTGTATTTATTTTTCATATTTTATGTCTAAAAAATGTCCAGATAGATATTCGTCCTGATTATAATTAGAGGCGGAGAGCGTGTCTATCAACGCGATAAGGTATGTTGGCTTTACAGGATGCTGCCGATGCCGTGAGGCGCATCCATCGCCTCGGAAGATAGCTCGGCATTTATATCGATCCGCTGGTTCGAATCCATCGAATTCGGCCGCAACAGGTACATCAACCCTCACTCCACCTCATGCTCCAAAATCCGCTGCCTGCCGGCCAGCAAGGTCAGTTCGGCGATCGTGGTCACGCCCAGTTTTTCCTTGATGGCCGTGCCGTGGTTGCAGACCGTCTTGTAGCTCAGGCAGAGTTTTTCGGCGGCCTTGTGCGTGTTGTAGCCCCGTGCCAGCAGGCAGAAGACATCGAATTCCCTAGGCGACAGCAGCCTGAGCCTTTCCGATTCGTCATGGCCCGTACCCATCGTGATCGCCAGCTGCTGCGCCAGTTCCGGGTCCACATACGTGCCGCCGCCGGCAATTTTGCAGACCGCCGCCACCAGCGTCTCGGGCATGCTGTTTTTGGTGATATAGCCTCTGGCGCCGGCCTTGATGGCGCGCGAAGCATAGGTCAGCGCGTCATGAATGCTGAACACCAGTATCTTGCAATTCGGCTCCCGGCTGAGCAGCCGCCTGATGGTTTCAAAACCGCCGATGCCCGGCATCGACAGGTCCAGCACCACGATATCCGGCTGATGCTGGCTGAAAAGCTGGCAGGCCGTCTCGCCCCGGTCCGCCTCATAAATTTTCCCGATGGTGTCGGATAATCCCAGATAAGTTTTATAGCCTGCCCGGACGACGGCATGGTCGTCCACCAGTAAGACATCGATCTTGCGTGACACTCGGTTGCTCCCCTACAAATTCACCCATGATGCGTCGTTTTCACGGACAAGACTATGGGAGCTTTTCCTGTTTCACCGGCGCGGGCCAAACAGGGGAAAATTTCACGGGTAATCAAGGCAAATTTCCCGGTCATTTCAGGGCTTATTCCGTAACCCGGCCAGAGCCGCCTCCCGTATCATTTCCGCCCAGCATAGCCTTGCGCGCCGATGAATCACAAGGCGTTACGTTTTGATCAAGAAAGCTGACCGCTGCAAGTTCTCACAAACAAACACCATCGGCGTGCCGGGGCTAGGCCTTATTAATCAGTGCATAAAAATAACCTGGAGGAAGTATGCGGATTACGAAATTTGCTCGTCATGTGGGGACGACAACGGCGTTGATGTCGGGCATCCTGTTGGCGTTGTCGCAACCGGCGCAGGCCAATAAAGAGCTGGACAAGATGTCGCGCCAGAACACCAATTGGGTGATGCAGACCAAGGACTACGGCTCCACACATTACAGCGAGTTGTATGACATCAATATCACCAACGTCAAGAATCTGAAGCCAGCCTGGAGCTTTTCAACCGGCGTGCTGAACGGCCACGAAGGCGGGCCTTTGGTCGTTGACGGCATCATGTATGTTCATACGCCTTATCCGAACAACGTTTTCGCCATCGATCTGAACAATCCCGACAAAATCTTGTGGGAATTCAAGCCCAAGCAGAATCCTGCTGCCCGTGCCGTAGCCTGTTGCGACGTGGTCAACCGCGGTCTGGCTTATGCGCCGCAGGGCAAGGATTACCCGGCCACGATCTTCCTGAATCAGCTTGACGGCCACATCGTCGCGCTGAACGCGAAAACCGGCGAACAGCTGTGGAAAATGGAGAACTCCGATATCGCGATGGGCTCGACACTGACCGTCGCGCCGTTTGTCGCCGAGGACAAGGTCATTGTCGGCACGTCCGGCGCCGAACTGGGCGTCAGGGGCTATGCGACGGCTTATAACATCAAGGATGGCAAGCAGGCCTGGCGCGTTTACGCGACCGGTCCCGATGAAGACATCAAATTGTCGAAAGACTTCAACAAGGCCAACCCGCATTACGGCCAGTTCGGCCTGGGTCTGAAAACCTGGGAAGGCGACGCCTGGAAAATCGGCGGCGGCACCAACTGGGGCTGGTATGCTTATGACCCCGACCTGAGAATGCTCTACTACGGATCAGGCAACCCGGCGCCATGGAACGAAACCATGCGTCCCGGCGACAACAAGTGGACCATGACCATCTGGGGCCGCGACATCGATACCGGGGAAGCGAAATTCGGCTATCAGAAAACGCCTCACGACGAGTGGGATTACGCCGGCGTCAACTACATGGGCCTGTCCGAGCAGATGGTCAACGGCAAAATGACCAAGCTGCTGACCCATCCTGACCGCAACGGCCTGGTTTATACCCTGAACCGTGAAAACGGCGATCTGGTCAACGCCTTCAAAATCGACAACACCGTCAACTGGGTCAAGCACGTGGACCTGAAAACCGGTCTGCCGGTACGTGACCCCGAATATTCGACGCACATGGATCATGAAGCCAAAGGCATCTGTCCTTCGGCGATGGGTTACCACAACCAGGGCATCGAGTCCTACGACCCGACCAAGCAACTGTTCTTCATGGGCGTGAACCACATCTGCATGGACTGGGAACCGTTCATGCTGCCTTACCGCGCAGGCCAGTTCTTCGTCGGCGCTACCTTGAACATGTATCCGGGACCTAAAGGCACGCTGGGCCAGGTCAAGGCCATGAATGCGGTCACCGGCGAATTCGAATGGGAAGTCCAGGAAAAATTCGCGGTCTGGGGCGGCACCACGGCAACGGCGGGCGACCTCGTGTTCTACGGCACGCTGGACGGCTACATCAAGGCGCTCAACTCCAGAACCGGCGAAGAGCTGTGGAAATTCAAGCTGCCTTCCGGCGTGATCGGCCATCCGATTACCTATAAACACGACGGCAAGCAGTATGTCGCGATTTACTACGGCGTAGGCGGCTGGCCCGGCGTCGGTCTGGTATTCGACCTGCAAGACCCGACAGCCGGTCTCGGCGCGGTCGGTGCGTTCAAGGAACTGGCGCACTATACCCAGATGGGCGGCGGCGTTATGGTGTTCTCGCTTTAAGTATCTGAAAACGTAGGGCGGGCGGATGTTTTTCGCCCGCCATTACCACGAGGACAATATGTCATTTAAAGTAACTATCTTAACTGCACTATCTTTGGCGCTGGGTGTTGCGGCATCCGGCGCTTTCGCTCAGGAACCGTTGAAAGTCTGCGCCGCGGAAGACGAAATGCCGTACTCCAATAAAAAAGGGGAGGGCTTCGAGAACAAGCTGGCGCAGCTGGTCGGCGAGGAACTGGGCCGGAAAGTCGAATACGTGACCTGGACCGATCCGCGCTTCTACTTGCGCGATTACCTGGACAAAGGGCTTTGCGACGTTTCCATCGGCATGGATACCGGCGATCCGAGAGTTCTGACCACGCGGCCTTATTACCGGTCCGGCTATGTGTTCATCACGCGCCAGAACGACAATCTGGATTTGCAGAACTGGAACAGCGAAGTCCTGCGCAAGGCTGAGCGCATCGCCTATGTGCCGGGTTCGCCGGCCGAGGTCATGATGCGCGCCATCGGTCGCTACAACGACATGTTCAATTACGAGCAGGAACTGGTGGGCTACAAGTCCCGGCGCAACCAGTACGTCAAGTACGACAACGCCAAACTGGTTTCCGAGGTGGCAGCGGGGCGCGCCGAAGTCGCCGTGGTGTGGGGGCCTGCCAGCGCACGGTATGTCAAGGAATCGGCAGCACCGCTCAAGGTGACGGTGATCCCTGACAACAATACGCGCGCCGACGGCGAGAAGGTGGGCTTTCACTACAGCACTTCCATGGGCGTGCGCAAAGGCGACGAGGCCCTGCTGGCGCAGTTGAATCAGGTCATCGAAAAACGACAACAGGATATAAAGCAGATTCTGGAAGCAGAGGGGATTCCCCTGCTGCCCGAACAGGAGCCCGCTTTAGCCATGAAGAAACAGGATTAACAAAAAAATGAAATGTAACTATTTAACAGCCGCCGCGTTCGCGACCCTGGCTTTGTCGAGTTCCATCGCGCAGGCGGACATCACGCTGCACCATGCCATCACCGGCGAAGTGCTGGACATGAGCGTCGCCAAGTCCGGCGGACACACGGATGCGTTCAAACAGTTCATGCAGACCGGCAAAAACCCTTATAACGGCGATAAGGAAGCGGTCGAGAAGGGTAAAAGCCTTTACATGACGGGCTGCTCCGGCTGCCACGGCCATGAAGCGGAAGGCAAGCTGGGACCGGGCCTGGCCGACGACTACTGGACCTATCCGGCCAATGCCACCGACAAGGGGTTGTTCGAACTGCTGTTCGGCGGCGCCAACGGCATGATGGGACCGCAATACGTCAACTTCAGCACCGATGAGATGCTGCATATCATGGCCTTTATACGGGATATCTACAAAGGTGACCCGAAAAAGGTCAAATGGTTGAAAGACTGACGTTACGGTATTTCAGTTTTATATCCCGGTTGCCGTACCGTGGCACCGTAGCTTTTAACCAGGGTAGGCTGGGTTGATAAACCCAGCATTCGGAGCCTCCTATGCCGGGTTTCCGCTAAAGCTCCAACCCAGCCTGCATGCTCTTCAGCGCTACGGTGCGCCGGAAAAACCTGAAAGATATGCAACACATACGCTAAGCACAAAATAACGAGGACACGACAATGAAAAAATTACTTTTACTCGGCTTCGCAAGTCTGATGGCCACGCTGTCATTTTCCGCATCAGCCTATGACGGCACCAACTGCAAGGAACCCGGCGTATGCTGGGAACCCAAACCGGGCTATCCGGAAAAGGTCGCGGGCAGCAAGTACGACCCGAAACACGATCCCAACGAACTGAATAAACAAGCGCAGTCCATCAAGGAAATGGAAGCCCGAAATGAAAAGCGCTGGGAGCATTTGAGCAAAACTGGCAAGTTTGTTTATGACGTAGAGGAAATCAATTAAGGATTTCCATAGGGACAGGCATGGCCCCCGCATGTTTGTCCCGCACCGAAGTTTGAGATGGCAGGCGTCGTCTCAGGCTTTACTCCTCATGCGTTTTTAGACTGAAGAATATGGTGGAGAGTAACTTCCCCGAATTTTGGCAAGTGCACCTGTAGGGGCGATTTTAATCGCCCAGGGCGAATGAATTCGCCCCTACATAAGCGCTGATTTTAGCCAAGGACGTAAATCATGCTGACTCCGTTAAGACCTCCCCTTAACGGAGCTTTTTTATAGCCGAATATGACAGACAACCAGCTCAACGACTGGCGCGCCAAGGCGCTGCAGTTCGAACAACAGATCAACGGGATTGTGATCGGCCAGCCCTCCGTGGTCCGCAATATCGTCCTCGCCGTGTTCGCGCGCGGCCATGTATTGCTGGAAGGCCAGGTCGGCGTCGGCAAGACGACGCTGCTGCGCGCCATTGCCCATGGCCTGGGCGGCGAATACCAGCGCGTCGAGGGCACGATCGATCTGATGCCCGCCGATCTCGTCTACTACACCTACCTGGACGAAGCCGGCAAGCCGCGCGTCGATCCGGGCCCCCTGCTGAAGCAGGGCAGCCGGCTGGCGACTTTCTTTTTCAACGAAATCAACCGCGCCCGCCCGCAAGTACATTCGCTGCTGTTGCGTGCCATGGCCGAGCGCAGCATCAATGCTTTCAACCGCGATTACGAATTCCCGCACATGCAGGTGTTCGCCGACAGGAACCGCGTGGAGAAAGAAGAAACCTTCGAACTGCCGGCCGCCGCAAAAGACCGTTTCATGTTTGAAATCGGCATGGCGACGCCGACGGATGATGCCGTACTGGACGAACTGATGTTCAACCAGCGCTTCCATGACGTCGACCGGCTGATCGCCGGCATGGAAACCGGCGGCATTGCTTATTACGAACTCAACGATCTGGCGGTCATGCTGCAAGAGAGCATACAAGGCACGCCGAAACTGCGCGCCTATGCCCTGGCGTTGTGGAAAGCCTCGCATTATCCGCAGGACTACGGGATCGAGCTGGCCGATGTGGACATGAGCGCGCTGCTGCAGGCCGGCGCCAGTCCGCGCGGCATGAGTTATTTCATCCGCGCCGCCAAGGTCCGTGCCTGGCTGGAAGGCCGCAATGCCTTGCTGCCCGAAGACCTGCAGGCGGTTTATCAGGTCACGATGGCGCATCGCATCTTTTTGAGCCCGATGTACGCCTACCGAAAGGATGAACTGATGCCCGAACTAATCAACGGCATTCTTAACCAGATTGCCGCACCATGACCTGTAGGGTCGAATTCACTTGTGCCCTTTGGGTATTCGACCCGACGCCGCAACAGCGATATTTATCCAGGTGAGCAACCCATGAGCGCTAAAAAATACTTTGATTTAATCAAACCCAAAACGGAACCCGGCGATTTGACCGAACAGTACCTGACCTGGGCCGGCGTCAGTTTTATCTGCTTTTTTATTGCCGACGGCTTTGACCATCTGGCGGAAGCGTCCTACGCGGCCTATTACACGGGCGCCATCAACGAGGCCGTCAGCACCCGGTTCTGGGTATTGCTGGGCGTCACCGGCCTGCTGCTGTTCTGCATGGCGCTGCCTGCCGTTTTCCTGGCTCGCCGGCTGCCCGCGCTCGTTCAGGTTTCTTATTACTTGCGCCGCATCACCCAGGCCTTCTGCCTGATCGCGTTCAAGATCGGCGCCCTGATTGTCGGCATATGGGCCGCGCATTGGCTGCACTTCAGCGACAAGGACCACATGCTCGCCTCGAAATCGCTGCTGATCGACGATATCGGCTTTTTCTCCATACTCGGGCTCGGTGCATTGAATACACTGTACTGGCTGGTCGGCGAGGGGATTTACAACCGCGACGACCGGAGCTATTCGGGGCTGGTCGGACTGATCCTGGATTGGCCCGTCAAGTACAGCCTGCCCGCCTACACCGTCTTCACCGGCGCCGTCATGTATCTGATAGCGAGCCAGCAGTAAACGCCATGACAACCGCTCCCGAAACCTTCCGTTACCGGCTGGCTGGGCCTGCCGGCAGCGTTTTTCCCGGCGCGCATCCGGGACAGATGGTCAGCAGCGGCCAGCTGTTCAAACGCCATGAACCGCTGATTGCGGCGCCCGACCCCCGGCGCATCGATCTGCACGCCAGCGTGCTGGACCCGTTCGGCAGCTATCAGGTGCGCGTCTACCAGCAGAAAAGCACGCTCGATGTCTACCTGATCGCCGATCTTTCCGCATCGATGTCGTTTTCCGGCAGCCTGAACAAACAACGGATACTGATCGATTTTCTATTGTCAGCCGCCAGCTCGGCTTTCAGTTACGGCGACAGCTTCGGCTTTATCGGCTGCGGACGACAGCTGGAACAGCGCTGGCTGCTGCCGGGCTGCCGGCAAATGGGGCGCGTCCGGGCGCTGGCGAAAAATCTGGAAAATCATGTTCTGGCACAAGGCTGCGAAAGTCTGCCGCAAACGGCGCGCTTGCTGCCCGCGAGCCGGTCGCTGGTGTTTCTGCTGTCCGATTTTCATTTCGGCACGGACTGGCTCAAAACACTCATGCAAACGCTCAACCGGCACGATGTGATCCCGCTGGTGCTGTGGGACAGCGCCGAATACGCCGATCTGCCGCCCTGGGGGCTGATCAGATACCAGGACATGGAAAACGGCGCCATGCGCACGCTGTTCATGCGCCCGGCGCTAAAGCAGAAAATCGTCCGCGCCTTCGAGCAGCGCCGGCGGCAGCTGCAGCAGGCATTCCGCGCCTTCGGGGCCGAGCCTTTGTTTATTGACGGACGCTACAAGGCCGAACACATCGATCATTATTTTCAGCAGAGGGCCGCATGAGAACCCTATTGACCGGCATCCTGCTGGCGTTGTCGCTGCTCGGTTGCTCGGACAGGCCGGCCGTCAGCGATGTCGAACTGCTCGCGCCGCGCCCGTTCGGCTATGTCATCGGCGACGAGATACAACACCGCGTCTTGGTCGAAACCCGCAACGGGGTCAGACTGCAGACGAGCAGCCTGCCACGGCAGGGGGCGCTCAACCGCTGGCTGAATCTCAATGACATCAAGGTCGAAGAAAGCCGGATCGGCGGCGGTTTCCGCTACACGATCGACCTGACTTATCAGGTTTTCTATGCCCCCAATGAAGTCAAAATGCTGACTATTCCGGGCTTCAACCTCGTACTTGGGCAAGGCGGCAAAACCGCCGAACAGGCCGTGCCGGCCTGGCCTTTTACCCTGTCGCCCCTGCGCGAGCTGGCGGTAAGGCTGGACGACACCGGCGAATACAAGCGCCCCGACGCCATGCCGCCCGCATTGCGGACCGACGGTCCGGTGCTCGGGCTGCTCGTCGCCGGGCTGATCGCCTTGGCTAGCGGGGCGGCTCTGGCCTATCTGTACGGCTATCTGCCGGGCCTGCCGCGGCGCAGCATCTTCAAGCGCGCCGGCGGAAAACTGGCGCGCCTGTCCGACCAGGAGCTGGAGCAGGGCCTGACGGTGCTCCATGAGGCCCTGAACGCGCTCAATCGCCAGCCGCTGTTCAAGCACCAGCTGGCCGGCTTTTACCGGCAGCATCCGCAATACCGGCAAGTAGGCGACCAGCTGGAATGGTTCTTCAACTGCTCCAACCGCTATTTCTTCGCCGGCGAGGCCGAACCCGGCGCGGAAGCTCTGAGCCGGCTCAGAAAGCTCTGCGCGGCCTGCCGCGAGATCGAACGGGGCAGCAAATGAATTTTGCCGTCGAAACGCCGTGGGTCCTGGCGGGCCTGCTGTTCATGCTGTGGCCCCTGTTCGATGACGGTGTGCGGCACAGCCCTTATCCGTGGCTGGCGATGCTGCCGCCCGATGCCGTTTCCGCCGGACTGACCGTCCTGCTGCGCATGCTCGGCATGGCGACGATCGCGGCGCTGGTGCTGGGTCTGGCCGGCCTGCACCGGACCGAGCAAAGCATCGAACGCATCGGCCACGGCGCCAACATCGTCTTGCTGCTGGACCGCAGCAACAGCATGGACAATACCTTCGCCGGCAAGGCGCCGAACAGCGCGGAGGAATCCAAGGCCGCGGCGGCGCGGCGTCTGCTGACCGAATTCGTCGCCGGGCGCCCGCACGACATGCTCGGCATCGCCGAATACAGCACCTCGCCGCTGTTCGTGCTGCCGCTGACGGAAAACAAACAGGCGATCCAGGCGGCCATTAATGCTACCGCCGCGCCCGCGCTCGCCTACACCAATATCAGCAAAGGCCTGGCCATGGCCATGTCCTTTTTCGACAACCGGGAGCTGACCGGCTCGCGCATCGTGCTGCTGGTGTCCGACGGGGCGGCGGCCATCGATCCCGACAGCGAACTGCAGCTTCGGCAATGGTTCAAGCAGCAGCAGATTCGCCTGTACTGGATTTTTCTGCGCACGGCCAACAGCCCCGGCATTTACGAGCGGCCGACGGATTCGCGCAACGACAATGCCGATGCGATGCCGGAACGCTATCTGCACCTGTTTTTCACCAGCCTGAACATGCCCTATCAGGCCTATGAAGCGGAAAGCCCGGATGCCCTGCAGAAAGCCATTGCCGACATCAATCGGCTGGAGCACCTGCCCCGACATTATCGCGAACGCATCCCCAAACAGGATTTGTCGGCGCTCTGTTACCAGTGGGCCGCCGGATTGATGCTGGTGTTGCTGGCTTTGAAATTGTGTGAGGTAAGAAGGTGACAAGAACCTTAAGGAACGCCGCGCTGTGGGGCGTGCTGGCAGCGAGCAGCTTCGCCGTTTTTTATGAACTGTGGGCGCTGTACCGGATCGACCGCGAGAACGCCTGGATGGAGCAACTGGCTTCGGGCCATGACATCGATATCGGCAAACTGGTCGGCGCGAAACCGGAAGTCAGGCTGGCGAGAGCGGTTTACTTCAAGAGCAAGCACCGTTACGACGAGGCCCTGGCGACGCTGAGCCTGATCATGGATGCGGGCGACCCTGCGCTGCAGGCCAAAATCCGCTACAACCTCGGCAATGTCTATCTGGAGCAGGCGGTCGAACAGGCCGAAGCCAAAAACTTCAATGAAGCCCTGCCGCTGGCGGGACTGGCGAAACAGGCCTACCGGCAGGCGCTGGCGTTGGACAGCCGGTTCTGGGACGCCAAATACAACCTCGAGGTCGCCATGCGCCTGCTGCCGGAAATGGACCGGGTCGACATCAAGGACGACAGCCCCGACAACCGCAAATCGCAGCCGTGGACGACCGTGCCGGGCTTTCCCAGAGGCCTGCCTTGATGAACTTTTCCGGTGTACACAAGGATTACCGCTTCTGGTGCCTGGTCCTGGCGCTGGCTGCCATGCTGGCGCTGTTCGTGCATCCCCGGGAGCGGCAGAAGCGGCCTGTCTATCATCTGACCTTCATCGTCGACATTACCCGCAGCATGAACGCGCAGGACTACCAACTGGACGACAGCCCCGTCAGTCGCCTGCAGTATGTCAAACAGACGCTGCGCGAATTGCTGACGAAGCTGCCGTGCCAGTCGAAAGTCGGCCTGGGCGTGTTTACCGAGCGGCGCTCGGCTCTGCTGTTCGAGCCGATCGAAGTCTGCTCGGGCTTTGCCGAGCTGGACGCCGCCATCACTGAACTGGACTGGCGCATGGCCTGGGCGGCGGACAGCCGGATCGCCGGCGGTCTGCTCAGCGCGCTGGAAATCCTGCAAAACAGCGATTCCAAAGTGGTGTTTGTGACCGACGGCCAGGAAGCCCCGCCCGTCAATCCGCGCTATCGCAGCGATTTTTCGGCCATCAAGGGCAAGCTGGACGGCATGATTCTCGGCGTCGGCGGCCTGCAGCCCGTGCCTATCCCGAAATTCAACGCCAAAGGCGAGCCCGCCGGATTCTACAGCGCCGAGGATGTGCCGCACCGCTCCTCGTTCGGCGAATCCAACCTCAATCCCGAAAAAATCGAAGGCTACGACGCCCGCAACGCACCGTTCGGCCGGGAGGCGGCGACAGGCAGTGAACATCTGGCCTCTCTGCGCGAGCCGTATCTGCAGCAGCTGGCGTCGGAAGCGGGCCTGCGCTATCACCGGCTGACCGATATCGATGCCTTGAACGAGGCCCTGCAAACGCCCGATTTCGCCGTGCAGAAACCGGTGGACGCCGATGTGCGCTGGAAAGCGGCCGTCGCGGCGCTGGCGTTGCTGCTGCCGATTTACGGCGGCTTGCTGAAACGATACTTAAATAGAGCAATAACCAGAGTTTGACTATGCAAAACTTAAAAAAGACCTTTACGTTTTCGTCACGAATGATCCTGCTTGCCACTGCCCTGACCGGCAGCCCGGCCTGTTTTTCGGAGCCGCAAAAAGAAGATATCCCCAATCTGGTCGGTGTCTGGACCGGAGAAAACACTACTTATTCAGAGCAGAAGGGGCATTCAAGCTGGGCCAAGACTGTCGAGATTTCCGAGCAGAAAGGGCGCATATTCAAAGGCCACTTCACCTTTTCGGGGGGAACCAAGCACTTTTTCGGGGCTATTTATCCTGACAACGCCTCGTTTACCTGGGTTGGCGCGGACAGCAAAGGCTATAATCATGGCCGTATTTTCAGCAAGGATCATGTCAGCGCCTGTTATGTTGAGTCCGGGGCGGAAGCCACCGTCGGCTGTGCCGATCTGGTAAGGAAAAAGCCATGAAACTTCAACCAAACTGATGATCGGCCGGTAACATATCAGCTTAAGCCACTAGGCAGGATGGGCTATGAAGGTGTAGATATAGCAATAGTCAGGCTGAATCTGTCTGAAAAAATTACTCGAGCGATGCGCTTCGTGCCTCAGCGCATCCCATAGCCCTTCTTGCATAAACCGCACGGATGTGGTTTATGCCGATATTGCGGGAGCAAATATCTGCCCTTGCAGTATGACCTCCACCATGCACTAACACCAAAAGTTCTTACAACATATTTATAAACAGAGGCAAAAGAGATGGCAATACGCTTAACAGATATCAATGAGAGCAAGCTGGAACAGCTGCAGGGTAAAGTGATTGGCGACGTAGCCGGATCATTGGGCTTGCTGATAGCCTATATCGGAGACAAACTTGACCTGTACAGCGCTTTGGCCGAGATCAGTCCGGCAACCAGTCAGGAACTGGCCGACAGCACCGGAATGGATGAACGTTATCTTCGGGAATGGCTTTCTGCCAATGCAGCCGCCGGGTATGTGAATTACGATTCCGCTGCCGGCAGATTTTCATTGTCGCCCGAGCAAGCCGTCGTTTTTGCTGCCGAGGGGCATCCGGCCTGCATGCAAGGCTTCTTCCAGGCAGTCATGTCCGCTTATATCGACGAACCCAAACTGACTGAAGTTTTCCGCTCCGGCAAAGGGTTGCCCTGGAGCGATCATAGCCCTTGTTTGTTCTGCGGCACCGAGCGTTTTTTCCGGCCGATGTATGCCATGAATCTGATCGATTCATGGCTGCCGGCACTTGATGGCGTCCGGGAAAAACTCGAAGCCGGCGCCAAAGTTGCCGACGTCGGCTGCGGGCATGGTTCCTCGACCATCCTTATGGCTCAGGCATTCCCTAATTCGGCTTTTCATGGCTTTGACTATCACGAACCGTCGATCGAACACGCGCGGGAGCGGGCTCGCGCCGCAGGTGTCGCCGGCAATACGATTTTCGAAGTCGTGACGGCGAAAGAATATCCCGGGAAAAACTACGATCTTGTCACGATGTTCGATGCTCTGCACGATATGGGCGATCCCATCGGCGCGGCCAAGCATATTGCAAGCACGTTGTCTGATAGCGGAACATTTATGCTGGTCGAGCCTTTTGCCGGAGATAGTCTGGAAGAAAACCTCCATCCTTTAGGCCAGATTTATTATTCGTTTTCAACGATGGTTTGCGTGCCCGCCTCCAAGTCTCAGGAGGTCGGGCTTGGGTTGGGCGCCCAGGCTGGTCAAAAAAGGCTCACCGAAGTGCTCAATGCGGGAGGCTTCGGCCAGGTAAGACGTGCTGCAGAGGCACCAACCAATCTGGTGCTTGAGGCTAAAGTTTAGATGTCTGTATCAATATTACCATTGCTTCCGGCAAATCCGGTCATCAGGCAACAAATTTGCCGCTAACCGATGGAGCTGATTTTCAGGGTTACTGGCTAAATTCGGCGATGGCGAGAGGGATAAATCCATCGCCATCGCCGCTGCGCATCAATGCATCCTGACTGGCTTTTTTGTACGCATCTTGGATTCATATGACTTCCATGGGCGTGATGAGGAACTTACGCCATCCTGCAAACGCCAGAAGCCTTATAGTTGCGAGCATAACCGCTCCAGGCGCTTGCCTAGGTGCAAAGCCGAAGAAGCCTATACGCGCTTCTTAACGGGCAGCGGCTTCGCGCACTTTCTGTATTGCAGGCAATAGCAGGCATGTTTCGGGCGACGTATCTTTGGCGGACAATACCACGTCATTGCCGTCGCCCCCCAGGTAGGAAATGTAGAGACCAACGTTGTCATCCGTGCAGCCGGCCAGCGCGCCTTCGGGCAGGCCGCGGAACTGGTCGACCAGCCGACGGTTAGCCGTAATGATCTGGAAGCTGTCGCCGTCTGCCGGCCTGAAGCCATAGTGTAGCGACAAGAGCAGGCCGGGCGGCAGTTGCCCAATGCGGCCGGTAAGGTCCTGGCTGCTGTTCAGTACAACTAAATCCGCTGTCAGAGTGGCGTAATGGCCCGCGCCGTTTTGCACCCGGACAGACCCGTCAGCCCCGGTAGTCAGGCTTGCGGGTTCGAGTCCGCCCAGGCCGAACTAGGTGGCGCTGGTTTTTAGAATCACATCGCGGTGGCTTTGGGTCGATGGATTGAGCAGCGTCCCGCTTTGGCCAAAACCCCAGCCAGCCGCAGGGTCGGGCGATGCCGAGATGATGAGCGTATCGCCTTCCGAAGCGCTGCTGCGGTGGATAAGCTGCCCCTGGTCCTGTACGATCTCGTCGCGCGTGATGAGGTGCGTGTCCGGCAAGGTTTCCAGGCGCGCTTTGCCGCGTATCGTGAGATCGCGGACCTGCACCGGCGTGCGTCCCAGGGCCGGATCAATCACCACGTTGTCATCGGCATCCAGCACCACGTCGTCTTCGGAGCCTGGCACGCGGCCGGAGCTCCAGTTGGCCGGATTGAACCAGTTGCCGTCGGTGCCGTTGAATAGAACGGCGCCGGTGCTGGTCGATACTGCCTGGGCGGGCAGGGACAGGATTAAGGCAATGGCGGAAAGGGTTTTGGCGAGTTTCATGTTAGTACCTCTTGAAAATATTGATGATAAACGTTGCATCAGTGTTATTGATGCCGTCTTAAAGCTCAAACTGAAAGTCAGCAGTTATAATATAGGGATGTAAGCCCGCAGGATTGGCCTTTGTAAGAATCCGGTCTTTCGGCAGCCTGATTCGGGATATTTTTTCTGCAATCGCAAAGTGGCGTCTTCTCGCCGATTTAATTTTTTGCTATCAAAAAAAGAGCGAGAGAAAACAAGGCCCTCGCTCATCGGTAGACACCAGGCTTTAAACACCATGGGTAGAGATAATGAAGGAAGAAGCAAAAAAACTGCAAAAAATCGTTCCATACATCGTAATATGAACCAATGCCATCGATGCTGGGCGTTAGCTATTTAATCCGTTCGGCTAAAACTGAATTTCGGGCAGCGGTCTGGCCAGGCCGTCGCCTGGAAAAAGCTGTGCCTTTGGCGTTCCAGAACGACTCAACGGTGCGCCAGTCGCCGCTGATGTGTTTTCTTCTGACCATGAGATGTTCCAGTGTTGTATTTATATTTGTTTTTGATTCTCTGCGCGAAAATAAAGTTAATAAGCCCAAGCTGGTAAAAATGGCCACCAGCTTGGGGAGTAAAGAGGAGCGCATACTTTTTCTTTAACAACGGGGTTATTTTGGCACCAGGGGTTTTTAAATTCAGTGAAGAATTAACGTTTTTTTTGTTAGAAAATTCACTATTAACAAGGATTAGCTTGTCGGATAATTCGCCGGGTTCAAGAGCATGCTGCGCGAACGTACACGCAACGGTTGTTTCCATTGGCTTTTGATCTTGATGTGCATCTCGTTCATACGCCAACTTGCATCAGCTGGCCGTTCTTTCCTTTCCGGAAAACAGCCTTCAGATGGCATGAATTTCAAGACTCTGCGCTAGATGCTGGAATGATCGACCGCTACGTCATCATCTCCTCCAGATTCCGGTAATTGAGCGGGTAAGCCTGATACACTCGGCGCAGAGCGCGATAATGTATTTTGTGCGGTGACCTTTGAGTCCGACCATATGAGCATCCAGGCAGTGTTAATTGGGTATGATCACTAAAATCAATGCTTACCTGGTAACGCAATGGCCGTATGAACGCCCCAGAGGGGCACACTGCGAGCCATTTTTAAAAAAATGGCTCGGGTGAATTAAATCTCTAAAGAGTAATCAACATACGAACTAGACTAACAGATTGTTTGGGCGGATTGTTTGTGGTAGTCTTCTCGCGCTGAACGCTATGCAAGTTATTCAATTTTAAAACACAAATAATAGAAATAATTGAATTGTCGCAGGCAGTCTTCGCTCGGCAATTTCACATGGCTCTTATTGGATTCCGGGGAGATACCCAAGCATTGTTGACTCCTTGAATTTGAGGTTCAGTATCGCCATATAGGACGGATGATTACCTTACCTCAACTATTAGACAACGCCAAA